>JAGFXS010000145.1 GCA_017861415.1 Bacillota bacterium | reverse complement strand
GTAGCATAAGAGCATATGATGTAGAGGTTTTTGGGATTGATTGCAGTTTATGTTGTCGCGGCAGGTATTACATTATCAATTCTAAGGATCATCGAAGGTAAGATTTGCAAGGACTTGAGGGTTAGATAGTACTGCTCTGCAGGGGTTAAGTTGTCTGCTCAATTGATGCAACTAAAACAGTCTTAGTAGCATCAATACAGGATACAAGTCTAAAAAGAAAACACCTCTCTTTATTCGGAGAGGTGTTTTTTGTTGAGTAATCTATTTTCTACGTTGAAAGCTTTTTGTGGCCAGGTTCCCAGTTAGGTTCGCAATTGCGAAAAGAAAAAACCTTGTAACCGTCGTTGAGATTACAAGGTTCTCTTTTTGGTGCGGATGACGGGACTTGAACCCGTACGCCAAAGACACACGCCCCTCAAACGTGCCTGTCTACCAGTTCCAGCACATCCGCATAAATTTTAGCCGCCTAGCTATTATAGCGCATCACTCAGGCGCTGTCAACTTATTTTTCAAGGAAATTGGGTAGCTTTACCGATTTTTAGGCTCCGAAGAATACCTCCTTCAGGGCCCCCTCTTCCACTTATACTGTGAGACTCAATTCCTTAAGGAAGGCGGATATGCCCCCTGTCTGTGGAGCGCTGCCAGTGCCGCGGACACCAAGGGTTTGTCTTCACGATACGTAACACCAAACCACTTCGCATCACTGGAGAGTACCGGCACTCGCAGCTTACCCCCTTCAATCAGTATGTCCACCAAAGAGGGCAGCAAACACTCCGCCTTGAGCTCTCCTTCCGGAAGCCCGCGGAGAAACTCAAGGAAATAGCGCTCCATCTCCTGGAAAATCCATGGGGTAAATCCCCAAAAATTCATGGAAACCAGGGCGTCCGGTGCCAGTGGCACCTCGTGCTCTGGATCCTCCGTATCGCAGATATGGCCATCTGCATATTTTTTGATTTTATACGTCTCCTTAAGCTTCCGCAGGAATTTGTCTTGCTGAATACAAACCCCCCGGGTAACAGTTCCATAATCGCTGACGGTATTTACCAGACGGTATCCCACCATGGTGGCTTCCCCTTGCTCCGCCATTCGCTCTAAGGCGGCATACATGGTTTCATAGGCTTCGAAACCATAATAATCGTCGGCATTAATGAGGGCAAAGGGTTCCTGCACTACGTCCTTTGCACAAAGGGCGGCGTGCACGGTTCCAAAAGGCTTTACCCTCTCCTCGGGCACATGGTAAAAGGCCGGTATGCTGCTAAAGTCCTGAAAAACATAGTGAACCTCCACCGGATCTCCGCTTCTGTTTTTCATGGTAAGCAAACGGTCTCCGCAGAGCTCCTTCACAAGCTCCAGCATGTGGGGCTTGATAATGAACACTACTTTGCCAAACCCTGCCTTGATGGCGTCATATACAGAGTACTCCATGATGGCTTCCCCATTGGGTCCAATTCCATCCACCTGCTTCTCGCCGCCATAGCGGGAACCTAATCCCGCCGCCATTATTACAAGACTTGCTTTCATTGTCCAACGCTCCATTCTCATCCATCTGCCTTTCCCGTTCTTGGCGAAGGCATTGTTACGGTCATCACACCCAGCCATTATACACGATTCTCCCGCTCTTTTCCATCCCGGTTTGCAGATTTTAAGAATCAAATCCTCTACTGTATTACCGCCAGTCTTTTAATTTTGGGCAATTTGTGGTACACTGGCAGCAAATCCAATTCACCGGGAGGCTTTATGCGAAAACTCCAATATAATGCTCCGGTCATTCTGACCTTTGTGCTTCTATCCGCCGCCGCCCTGCTTCTGAATACGCTCACAGGCGGAATTACCAACCATCAACTCTTCTCCGTCTATCGTTCCTCCTGGCTGGATCCATTCGCCTATGTCCGGCTTTTTCTCCATGTCCTGGGCCACAGCAATTTCCAACACTTCTCCGGAAATATTCTCATGATTCTCATTTTAGGCCCCATGGTAGAGGAGCGATACGGTAGCAGAAACACCCTCATCCTCATTGCTGTCACTGCCTTGACCACCGGAGTGATGCACTGCATCCTCTCCCCCGGTATCGCCCTTTTGGGCGCCTCCGGCGTGGTGTTTATGCTGATTTTCCTGGCTTCCCTGTCCGGCATGCGGCAAAACCGCATCCCCCTGACACTGCTGCTGGTAGCGATAGTTTACTTTGGGCAGGAGATTTATGGCGGCTTATTTACCCCCAGCAATATCTCTCATCTCACCCACATCATCGGCGGCTGCTGCGGTGTGGTGCTTGGTTTCCTTATGCGCAGACGATAAATCTTCTCACTTCCGACGAATCAACAGCGCCTGACGGTGAACTATCGCCGTCAGGCGCTGTCTCTCCTTGTGGGTTAAATGCCGATTTCTTCCGCCAGACTGTGGAGAAGCGTTTCGGTCTTCTGGGCTACAGTCTCCAACGCTCCCTCTTCAAAGGGAGAGCTCAAGCCAGCTTCCTTCACGAGCGCATCAAAGGTCTTCTCACCGCCCTGTGACAAGAGCCTCACATAGCGGTGGTAGGCACCGGCATAATTCTCTCGGGCTGCCAACAGGAACTGAAGGGCCACCGTCTGGGCCAGACAGTAGTCAATATAGTAGAACGGGGTTTCGTAAATGTGCATTTGATACTGCCAACGGGTTCCCTCCTCCAAATACGGAATCCCCTCGGCGGAGACATAGGGCCGGAAGCGGCTCTCTAGCGTCCGCCAAACTGCCTTACGTTCCTCGGTTGTCATTTCCGGCCTCTCGTAGACCTGCCGCTGGAATTCATCCACGATGGTACCGTAAGGCAAGAAGGATAGGGCATCCATAAGATGCATGAACTTGTATTTTTCTGCTTCTTCTCCAAAAAACTTGTCGATATACTTCCATGCGAAAAACTCCATGCTCATGGAGTGTGTTTCAGCCGTCTCCATACCACCCACAGCCAGCTCCACCGCAAAACGGTTATC
>JAGFXS010000057.1 GCA_017861415.1 Bacillota bacterium | reverse complement strand
GCCATTGTGCTGGACTCCTATACGATTCCGGAGGAAGCAGTAGATAGCGATAACAGCGCTGAAAAAGGATCAGGAAAGGGTCTTCCGGTAGATAGTCCCTCGGCAGAAAAGAGTCCAGTCACCGCCCCACTGCAGGTCTATGAGTACAGCGGACTGCCAGGTGGTGGATTGGATATCCAGACCTACGTGGAAGCTTTGATGAACACGGAGGGTCTGGATTTGAATCCAGTGAATTCAGCTGCGCGTTCCGTTCCGCTACCGGATTTCACAACCAACGAGGGTTTTGCACTCTTATCCATGGCAAACCTAGATGATGAAAATATGTTGCGAGTACTCGTCTCTTGGGCGGGTAGCACCTGTATCATCAGAGTTTCTATTGTGGAGGCTCCCCGCCCTTCTGAAGGAGATCCCACTCCGGCTTCAATGAGTACCAGCGGCCTCTCTGCGGAAGAAACCGTAGCATTCTTCCAGGGCCTTTCACCCGCTGTCCTAGGTCTGGAGGGCGAGGATATGGGTGCCTATAACATTTATTACCTTGACGGAAAGGTGCTGGTGGATGACCAACCCTGCTCCAGAGTCCGAATTTACGCTGTAAGTTCTCCTGAGGGTTCCAATGCGTATTTAGGTACTTTTTTGGTAAACGGTAGCCGAACCCAGCTGTATCAACTGGATCTCCTGACCAAAAAAGTTATCGCACTTAATCGTTCTTCTACGTAGCAGAAATGATAACCCACCGGTATCCTGCGGGATACCGGTGGGTTATTCTAAGTCATGCGTCACTAATTTCCAGCCTTCAATTCTAAAATATATATTATTGAATAAAATTTTGTGATAATTTTCATTTCGCTATTAATATTTTGATTTTATCACCGATATAAATATTGATGGGGTTTTTAATTGGAGGATCTCTAGCTCCCCTTTGGTAGCCCATCTCTACTTTCGGTCAATCGCCTGAGTGCCGTACAAAATCCCCCCCAGGATTCGGCGAAGGCCATGATATGACAGACACGGACCAGGCTTTATGCCTGGTCCGTGTCTTTTTAAAAATCCTCAAGCTGAGTAATCTACCACCTTGTGCCCTGAAAAAACACTTCCTCGGACAGTCCTGATAACCGGGATGCCCTTGGAAGTGTCTTTTATTATTGCAGCGATTCCCGTCAGCCATTGCGAAACCGGGAGAGAAATTCTATAGTCTTTGGGTCCTGAGGATTTCCAAAAATCTGCTCCGGATCTCCTTCTTCGCAGATGACACCATCCTTCATGAATACCACATGATTGGATACATCTCTGGCAAAGGCCATTTCATGGGTCACCACCAGCATGGTGAGCCCCTCTGCCGCCAGAGATCGCATAACCGCCAACACCTCGCCTACCATTTGCGGATCAAGTGCAGAGGTTGGCTCATCAAAAAGCAGCACCTCCGGCTCCATGGCCAGCGCTCGGGCAATGGCCACACGCTGCTTCTGTCCGCCGGAAATTTGACGGGGCTTCGCATTAATGTAGGGATACATGCCTACCTTATCCAGATACATCTTTGCCAGCTCTTCTGCTTCCTTCCGCCCCTTCCGGAGAACCTGCTGTTGTCCTACCATGCAGTTTTCCAACACTGTCAAATTGGCAAATAGGTTGAAGCTCTGAAATACCATGCCAACCTTGCCCCGATATGCGGTGAGGGGAAAGGTCTTTTTCTGAATCTCTTCCCCATGAAATAGGATCTCACCGCTGGTGGGTGTCTCTAAGAGATTGATGCAGCGCAGCAGGGTGGACTTTCCCGAGCCTGAAGCGCCGATAATGGAGATGACGTTGCCATGGGATACGGAAAAATCAATATCCCGCAAAACCGTCAGCTTGCCAAACTTCTTGGATAGATGCCTGATCTCCAGAATGGGTTCAGTCTTCATCCGTCTCCCCTCCTTCCCGCTTTCCTTCTCGGCTCAGGCTTTCAGCAGCTTCCTGCTCAATATTTCGCTCATCAAAATTACTTCCCCGGCGGGGATAGTTATACATACCTGTGGTGTGGGCCAAGGTGTCGGTAGTGGCCAGATCATAGCTGTCGGCACCCTCCATACGCTTTTCCATCCACCGCAGGATGCGGGAGAGTATCAGTGTCATCGCCAGGTAGATGGCCATGGTAATCACAGCCGATTCAAAGAAGGAATACCGGGCGCCGGCCACACTGTTATGCTTGAAGAACAGCTCTGCCACGCTGATAACTTGCAGGACACAGGTGTCCTTGACGTTGATGATCAAATTGTTGCCGATCTGGGGCATGATATTGCGCATGGTTTGCGGCAAGATCACAAAGAGCATGGTCTGCACGTGAGTCATACCAATAGCCTTGGCGCCCTCCGTCTGTCCCGGATCAATGGAGAGAATGCCGCCCCGAACTGTTTCAGCCATATACGCGCCTGTGTTGATGGAGACAATCAGAAACGCCGCAGGCCAAGGATCCATATAAATAGGATTGGCCATAAACGCACCGGTCATCAAGGGGATACCGTAATAAATGAACACCGCCTGAATCATCATGGGGGTGCCGCGAAACACCTCTACATAAATCAGCATCAGTGCCCGAAGGAGCTTCACCGTGATCCGCTTCGTCCGGGAGTCCTTCTTAGATAGCGGAATCGTCTGGATAATGCCAACGCCCAGGCCAATCAGGCAGCCGATGACGGTACTCACCAGGGCAATGATAAAAGTCTTCCACGCGCCCTCCAAATAGGAGGGACCATAATAACCAATGAGAAACAGGATTTTATCCCAAAACCCCATCGCCCCAAAGGAAATTTCACCCAGATGCTGGGTAATCAGATTTTGAATCCCCGTCCACATAGAAAGGCATCAACTCCTAACTCATAAAGGTGCCGCCGGAGGGAGGGCTCCCCTCTCCGGCGGCAACCATTGGTCAACCAACTCGTTCTTACTCGCTCAGGGGCTGCAGGGTCTTAGCTTCGTCCATCATGCGGTTGTAATCATCCTCAGTCATGGTAGCAAGGACACCGTTGATGGCATCAAGGAGCTCGGTGTTACCCTTCTTCATAGAGATGCCAATGTTGATTTCCTCGTCGGAGACTTCAAATGCGTTATCGCCTTCAAATTCCAGCACCTTCAGAGTGGGATCCACATAAGCGGCAGACAGAGCGGTGGGTTTGTCTGTCACAACTACATCAACACGACCGGAGGAAAGGGCAGCAATCATGGCCGGAGCACTCTCCTGACCAGGCAGGACATTGACGTTGGGGATCTGGGGCAGGCAAACGTCATACCAAACGGTGTTCAACTGAGAAGTGGCAGATGCGCCATCTAACTCTGCCACGGAGGTGGCGTTGGCATAGGGACCGTCAGCCTTCACCAGGGTCACGATGGAGGCATAGTAGTAAGGCACGGTGAAGTCCACGGACTCCAGACGCTCAGCGGTGATGGACTGTCCGCAGATGCCCACATCCACGGTGCCGGCCTGAATGGCAGGAATAATACCCGTCCAGCCGAGCTTCACAATTTCAAGATCGTAGCCCAGTTCTTCTGCAATGATCTTTGCCATCATTACGTCGTAGCCATAGGCATAGTCGGAGCTGCCTGCGATGGGGACAGCACCGTTTTCATCAGTAGGCTGACTCCAGTTATAGGGAGCATAGGCGCATTCCATTGCTACCCGGAGCACAGGACGGTCGGCAGAGCCGTCACCCTCTTCTGCCGGGGGCGGCGTGGTGCCGCAAGCGGTCAGGCCAACGACCATAAGCAGTGCCATCAGAAGTGCGGAAAGCTTTTTCATTTGTATAAAACCTCTTTCTTTTCATGTTCTCTTCAAAATGCAAAATACGGACAAAAGGCTGTACCAAGCATTCTTTTGATATACTATATCATGCGACTTTCGAGACCACAATAGCCAATCGGCCTTTTCCTTTGAAGGAATCGAACAAAATAGAGCGATGACTTTCGTTATGATTCCCCCTTGGCCTGACCCCTTCCCCCATCGCCTCCGGTGAGCAGTGTCAGAATCCCGTTATAGACTAGTTCGGGCATGGCCCGAAACCGCTTTCCAAGCTGGGCGGCCTGCTCTGTGGAAGCAGTTAGCATTTCCAGGGTAAGCAGATTCCCGCCTTCGTCATCCAAGGAAAGACGCAGGGTAAAAAATCCATCCTCACGGGGGAGCACCTCTGCTCTAACCTGGGCGTTACGCCGGAGAATGGGATTGAGCTTGTCTAGATTCTGTTCACACTTTAGCCGAACAGAGTAGGGTAAGCTGCTCTCACCGTGACCGCCGTTACGCCGTCCCTTCTCTGTGATCTCATAGAGTCCATCCCTCAGGATTAAATGCTCCGAGGAAACAAGCTCTGCAAGACATTCCGCATATTCAAAATAATCAAAACCATCATCACAAAGGGTAAGTTCAGTCAGAGTAGCAAAATTAATGGGGGTAGCTGTCCGGGACATCAGAAACAAAATGAGTAGTTTTATGTCCAGCTTGTCTTGAATAAATCCGCGACGCCCCATAACAGTTCCCACCTTCTTCATTATAATAATGTGCAATGATATAATTATACAGAAAAAGCCCTGACAGGACAAGTCTCAAATTTCACATCCTGCGGCCTTTTTCCGCGGATTGACTGTTTAGATTGCACAAATTAACCGAACCGACTCTAGAAAATGTAAACAGATTGTGCGGTAATCATCTGCAATTCCGACTTTACCTATCTGCCGTAGGTTTCAAATTTATTGCACAGCATCCAAACCCACCGAATTAGCGACCCAGCATGTCAATCAGCTCGTTATGGCCGGACAAATCGGTGCTGTTTTGTTTTCTGCATGCCTTTATATTTTACCCCCCTCCCCTCTGGGCCTCATACTATGCTCTTGTTTCCTTTATCCCCATAGCAATAATTCACGCCATTTTGCACAAAATAAAACGCACCCCACAGTGTAGGGTGCGCCTAGGTCAGGCCAAGGTGGCCTGCTGGAGCGGGATACGGGAATCGAACCCGCCTGTCTTGGTTGGGAACCAAGTATTCTACCAATGAACTAATCCCGCATCTGGATAGGCCATCATTATAGCATAGAATTTCCCTTATTGCAAGAATACAGTTTTCATTTTTTCATCTCCCTTTTCGTGCGGATTCTTCTTGACAGTCCCTTGGCGAGGCCATATAATAAGGCAGAAATAAGCCTCGCCACTGCGGGGCTTTTTAAATTAAGGAGTCCTGAGTATGTCGTTAAGTCTTGCTATCTCCCGCATGCGCGGGGCCAATTATGACAAACTGCGCGCCTTCATCCGGGAGGATGCCGCCCTGGCCGGCAAACCGAGGCTGCTTATTTTAGCCGATATCATCTACTGCACCCTTCGGTACGGCGCTGCCTTCCATGATTACCATACCCTCCGTTTCTACAACCTTTCCGCAAAGGAGCGCGCCTCGTTTATCACTATGGGTGTCAATGTCAAGGCGGTCAAGCAATGCAACGACATTAACAAGCGCCCAATTTTTGAGGCTAAGACCCTTTTTAACAAAACTTTCGACAAATATCTGAAACGCCGCTGGGTGAACCTCCATGAAACCGACCGGGACAGCTTCATCACCTGGCTGGATGGTCAGCCCGTGGTATTTGCCAAGAGGGATTTCTCCAGCTCCGGCAAGGACGTTGTTCGTTTTGAGACCAAGAATTTCCTTGATGGCGGTGCCTTCTATGACAAGCTGGTGGCTGAGCACTTTGACCTGGTGGAGGAAGCCATTAACCAGCACCCCTTTATGTCCAGCATCTATCCCGGCTCAGTAAACACGATGCGTCTGGTGACCATGCTCAAGGATGGTGAAAGTCATCTGATTTTTGGCATACTCCGTGTGGCCATTGAAGGCTTTGTGGACAATCTTAACGCTGGGGGCTGCTGCTGTGTCATTGACTGCCAAGAGGGAGTCATCAGCTCCGACGCCATGACCCTGGACATGCAGTATATGGAGACGCACCCAGTCACCGGTTTCCGCTTCAAGGGCAGCCGCTTCCCCATGTGGGAAGAATCTGTGGCCATGGTAAACGAAGCAGCCAAGGTCTGCCCCGATGTCCGCTACACTGCCTGGGACGTGGCCCTCACACCGGAAGGCCCCGTCTTTGTAGAAGGCAATTATCATCCCGGTTATGGATTACTCCAGCTTCCCGATCAGGTGGGCAAAAAGGAAGATCTGCTGCGGTATCTTTGATCGTAAACACCTTATAAATCATACTATGTCAAGAGGGACCGCTTTATGGAAAAGCGGTCCCTTTTTGTAACCTTATGTTATTGTTCCCGTCTGTGTATACTGACTTTCCGCTAAGCCAGCCCAAACATTACAAGGATCAGGCCCAGTACCACGCTGGCGGATATTCCAAACACCAAAACCGGTCCTGCCACAGTAAAGAGCTTCACCGCCAGTCCGGTGATAACCCCCTCGCTACGAAACTCCATGGCGGAGGAAACCATTGCGTTGGCGAATCCGGTAATGGGAACTAGAGTGCCAGCGCCGGCAAACTTGGCAATTCGGTCGAACACCCCCAGACCTGTGAGCAGAGCGGCGGCCGCCATGAGGGTCATGGCGGTTACACTGGAAACCTGATTATCCTCTACACCTATGGCCCGGAACATATCTGTCAACCCTTGCCCAATGACGCAGATGAGTCCGCCAACAAAAAAAGCCCACACCATATTTCGAAACAAAGGCGACGGCTTTGACTTTGCCTTCACATAGGCCTGATAATCCTGATTGCTCATATCCATATTCTTCACCTCTTTTCTCTTTGCTTCCAGTTTCCCCATACACAAGCACTTTATGTATCTCCGGATTTTATTTAATCCCCCACCTTCTCAAAAATCAAAGATTTCCTCACACACATTTGTGCTTTTTGCACTCATTCTATTGACTTTTCTCCCGAGTAATTGTATAATACAAACACAAGTAAAGCTAAACTGAAAGAAAGGGTCAGGTGATTCCAATGTGGAGTTTAGATACCGTTTCAGATCGAAAGCCTCAGGCATCCCTTCCCCGCTTCGTGTTGCTGTACGGTAACAATTAGACCCTCCCCACCGTTGAGTCAAGGCGCAATGCCCGGTTTGCGGCGCGCAGCATCAACATTTCCGGCCCCATGTTCCGGATCAAGACATCAGCGCGCAGAACAAACCGGCAAAGTCGTTTGAGGGGCATATTGCAGAATCCTTCTCCATGAGACGTAAACCTTAATGCGGTTATTCGCAGAATGGTCCATCGCCTGGAATGGCAGATTGGTAGTAGGTTCGCCCCAATCGCCTTTGTCATCACGCAAGGGG
The DNA here is from genome assembly GCA_017861415.1 of Bacillota bacterium. Classification (GTDB taxonomy): domain Bacteria; phylum Bacillota; class Clostridia; order Oscillospirales; family Oscillospiraceae; genus Evtepia. Next base: position 1,018 of record JAGFXS010000057.1, on the reverse strand, counting down.
ACACCTTGGAAAGGTTTTTTAGATAAATTACCCCTTCACTAGCGGGGGAGGGAATGCCGGTGGCACAGCAGGACAATACACAAATATTCTCTAAAGTTGCGGCCACCATACAATTGAATAGCGAATCGTGATCAACCATAGTTTCTTTTCATTTGACTCCGTAAACTGCGGGGCGAAGGTTCTTCGTCCCGCAGCATTTTTTTGCTTTTCCGGCGTGAGATGATAAAATTATATTTCCCTTGACAATTGCGACCATTCCTGTATAATAATATAGCCTGTCTGTTTGGCAGGCACATCCTTGCCGCTCACAGCGATGGGCGGCCATATGTCCATAAGGAGGTGCAGAAAAATGGCAAAACTCAGCGCAAACTATGAAGTGGTCTATATCATGGATCCGGCAATCGGAGAAGAAAGCATCACCGCACTGATTGAGAAGTTCAAGACTTTGGCGGAAACTCAGGGTACCGTGAACGAAGTGAACGATTGGGGCAAGCGTCGCTTGGCTTATCCCATCAACGACCTGAACGAGGGACACTATGTCCTGATGACCTTCACCGCAAGCCCCGAGCTCCCCAAGGAGATGGACCGCGTGATGAAGATTACCGACGGTATCATGCGTTCTCTGATTGTTTGTAAGGACGCATAAGGAGGCCTTGTCATGTTAAACAAGATCTTCATCCAGGGTCGTCTTACCGCCGACCCTGAGTTGCGTCACACTCCCAGCGGCGTGGCTGTAGCAACCTTCCGTCTGGCCGTAGACCGGGACTTCAAGGACCGGGAAACCGGCGAAAAGAAAGCGGACTTCATCAGCGTCGTTGCATGGCGGCAAACCGGAGAGTTTGTTTCCCGCTACTTCAGCAAGGGCCGTTTGGCTGTTGTGGAGGGCAGACTGCAAATGCGCGACTACACAGACCGCGACGGCAACCGGCGTACCGCCTCTGAAGTGGTGGCCGACAACGTTTATTTTGGCGACTCCCGCAAGGATGGAGAGGGCGGCGGATTCTCCGGCAGCTCTTAC
>JAGFXS010000144.1 GCA_017861415.1 Bacillota bacterium | reverse complement strand
TCGCTGTTAGGGTTGCCCAGGGTCTCTAAGAAGATCGCCTTGGTGTTATCCTGAATAGCGGCTTCTACCGCAGAGAGATTATGGGCGTCCACAAAGGTGGTGGTGATGCCATACTGGGGCAGGGTGTGTGCCAGCAAATTGTAGGTTCCGCCATAGATGGTCTTCGCAACGCCTCCCTCCAGAGCCGCCACACGCTTTTCCAGCACATCCTGGGTGGAGTTGGTGAGGCGGCCGTAGATGTTGCCGGCATCTGCCAGACCGAAGCGGGCGGCGGCGTGGGCTGCATTGTGGAAAACATAGGCGGCGGTCTGGTAAATGGGGACCGCGCGGGCGTCGGTGGCGGGATCGGCTTGCTCCTGGCCTACATGAAGCTGCAGGGTTTCAAATCTATAATTACGATTACTCATTGCAATATCCTTCTTTCATATTATTGATTGTAATTTCTCGGGAGACGGACAGAATATAAAAAAACCGGGGCTTCTCAAAAGCTCCCGGACAAAAGATAAGGCAATCCCGTCAGACAGTCAGCCTGCCTAGGGAAAAATGGGCGCACGGAATCGCCCGGCCTGATCCATCATCCGGGAGTTCAGCATTCGACCACAGCGGAAATTGCTGCGCAGCAGCGACTCAAAAATATGTTTCATCCAAGCGACCTCCTTTCCTTAATTACCCATTTTGTTAATTGGTAATTTGATTGTAACGCGGAATTCCTAGTTTGTCAATAGGTAAATTAGGTTTTAAACGAGTTCGCCAGGGATCCCGCCAAGGCATTAGCTCCAATATCACAAAAGGAGGTGAGGGGCCGGGCATTCTTTTGGGGGAGTTTTCCGCTGGTTTCAGTTGAAATATATATCCCCCTCGTAGTATACTGAGCTAAATACTCGAGCCATTATCATATATTATAAATCATGGAGGATGCGGCCTATGAACAACAGACAAGTGATTACCAGCCAGGTTATGCTGCCCCATCAGGCCAATCAGGCGGGGAACGTCCACGGCGGCGAGATTATGAAGCTGATGGATACAGCGGCGGGCGCCGTGGCTGTGAAGTACGCCAAGAGCAACTGCGTTACCGCCCGTGTGGATGAGCTGCAGTTCCATTTGCCCATCTTTGTGGGCGCCCTGGTGACCTGTACCGCCACCGTAGTTTATGTAGGCAGTTCCTCCATGGAAGTGTTTGTCAACGTGGAAGCGGAGGATTTAGAGTCCAACAACGGCCCACAGAAGGCCCTGTCCGCCTATTTTACCATGGTGGCCATGGGAAGAAACGGCAGACCCCAGCGCGTTCCGGAGTATACGCCCGCCACAGAGGAAGAACTCAAGTTCTTTGAGGAAGCCAAGGCCAGACGAGCACATCATAAATCAGCAAAAGAAGCATAAGGGCAACCAGCATATGGAACAAGGGCGGAGGTGTTTTGTACCTTCGCCCTTGTTTTTAGACAAGGTGCCTGCCCCAGACTGGAAATGGTCTGCATAGAACTGGCAAAAGTGCCAAGGGGAAAGACCTTGACAAAAGCGAGGGACGGTGATATCATAACAAAAAATCGTAAAACCGATGATGAAGAGTAAGTAACCGGGATGACGGGTTTGCAGAGAGTCGCAGGGGGTGGAATTGCGGCAGCTACGATCTAGGTGAATGGACTTCTGAGGGCAGCCGAAAGCTTTAAAGCGAGTAGCCGCTGACGGGAACCGTACCCGTTATCCAGACGGACCGTATTGTTAGATACGGGTTAAAGTGGGCGCGCAATGCGTCAATTTGGGTGGTACCGCAGGAGTTAGTCTTGTCCCATGTTCATACATGGAACAGGGCTTTTTTTATTTTCCCTGTCAAAAGCAAAACACGGAAGCAGTATTGATTGATTTATGAAAAGGAGCGAACAACATGAAGAAGTTAGCAGCATTGGTACTGGGCGCTATGATGATTCTGGGCCTTGCCGCCTGCAACGGCGGAACCACACCTCCCCCCGCGGAAGAAGGGGGCACCTCCTACAACATCGCCATTGTGAAGCAATTAGACCACGCCTCTCTGGATGAAATTGCAAATGCCGTTGCCGCACAGCTGGACACTCTGGCGGCGGAGCGGGGCATCACCATCACCTACAAAGTGTTCAGTGGACAGAACGACAGCACCCTGCTGAATCAGATCGGCAGCCAGATTGTATCTGAGGAGTATGATGCCATCATCCCCATCGCCACTCTGGCAGCCCAGGCCATGGCCACCGCCGCTGAGGCTACCAAGACCCCTGTGATCTTTGCCGCCATTAGCGACCCCGAAGAGGCTGGTCTTGTAGACCTAGACTATGTCACAGGCCTTTCCGACGCCCTGGATACCCAGAAAATTATGGATATGATGCTGGCCCAGAACCCCGATATCCAGAAGGTGGGTCTGCTGTATAGCCTCTCCGAGCCCAACAGCAAGAAGCCCATCGAGCAGGCCAAGGCATATCTGGATGCCAAGGGCATTGCCTATCAGGAAGCCACGGGCAGCAACAACGAGGAGATCATCACCGCCGCGGGCAGCCTGGTGGGCAAAGTGGATGCTATCTTCACCCCAACCGACAACGTGGTGATGGGTGCGGAGCTTACCATCGGTGAGATTCTGGCCGGCGCGGGGATTCCTCACTATGCCGGCGCGGATTCCTTCGTGAGAAACGGCGCCTTCGCCACCTGCGGTGTCAATTATACCGATCTGGGCAAGGAGACGGCTGTCATGGCCGTAGATCTGCTGGAGAGCGGCTCTATTCCCGCCTACAAGGTTATGGAAGGCGGCATCATCACCGTCAACACCGAGACTGCTACGACCCTTGGGGCTGACTACAGCATGTTTGCCAATCTGGGCACCGTGGTAGAGGTGGTCACCACCGAGGAGTAAAGACTCATTCTCCCACACAGCGTAAACGTCTCTCCGCCGGTCCCCGGTAGGAGGGTACAATCAGAACCATTCGGCAGAAGAGAAACCTGAGGCTCCAAGGAGTCTCAGGCTCTGCCATGTTTAGAAAGGAGCCCTGCCATGAGTCTAACCATGGTGCAGACCGCCCTGGAGCTGGGCGCTATATACTCGCTGGTGGCCCTGGCACTGTTTTTAAGCTTCAGCATCTTAAATATCGCGGATCTCACCACCGACGGCTCCTTTACCTTGGGGTGTGCCGTTTCGGCTGTGTTCTGT
>JAGFXS010000143.1 GCA_017861415.1 Bacillota bacterium | reverse complement strand
GCGAATTATTGAAAAGGCCCTGGGGGTCACAGTGCTCAACCGGGAAGATCATTTGAAAGTCACCGGACAAGGGGAACAGGTGATGCAGGCGGTAAAGGTGGTAGAGGGCCTTTTGAGCCTGTCCGGCCGGGGCGAGACCATAAACGAACAGAATGTGCGCTACGTCATTGAGCTGGTGAAGTCCGGCAATGAGGACAAAATCGGTGAGATGGCAAAGGATGTCCTCTGTGTCACAGCCAAAGGAAAGCCCATCAAGGCGAAGACCGTGGGACAAAAGGAATATATTGACGCCATTCTGAAAAATACCATTACTCTGGGGGTGGGCCCCGCAGGCACGGGCAAAACCTATCTGGCAGTTGCCGCCGCGGTGGCGGCCTTCCGTGCCAAGTCCATTAACCGTATCATTCTCACCCGGCCCGCAGTAGAGGCGGGGGAGCGGCTGGGCTTTTTGCCCGGAGATCTTCAGAGCAAGGTAGACCCCTATCTGCGGCCGCTCTACGACGCCCTTTTTGAAATGCTGGGGGCGGAGAATTATCAAAAATATCTGGAGCGGGGGAATATTGAGGTTGCCCCCCTAGCTTATATGCGCGGCCGCACCCTGGACGATTCCTTCATCATTTTAGACGAGGCGCAGAATACCTCCCGGGAGCAGATGAAGATGTTTCTTACCCGTATGGGCTTCGGCTCTAAAATTGTTATCACAGGCGATATCACCCAGATCGACCTGCCTTCGGATAAGGTTTCCGGACTAAAAGAGGCTATGCGAATCTTAAAGGGGCTGGAGGACATCGCCATCTGCCGCCTAACGGAAAGCGATGTGGTGCGCCATAAAATCGTACAGAGTATCATAAGAGCCTACGAGGAAGACGAAAAGATCAAAAAGCCGGAGCCAGCCAAGAGGCCCGTCACCGGTCGCCGCCGGGAAAAGGAACGTTAAAGGGAAGGGATTAACCCTGACGGACAAGCCTTCGCCCTCTGGAGAAGAGGACGGTAACGGGGGAGATTTCCTCCGATAGATAGAGAAAAGGAGTGGGCTCTATGTGGACGACCCATCGCATCACCATGGAGACAGAGGTGGAGGTTCCAGGGCTGAAAGTGAAAGCTTCTCTCATCCGAAAAGTGATTCGTGAAGCTTTAAAGGCTGAGGATGTTTCGGTTCCCTGTGAAGTGAATATCCTGTTCACTGATGATGCGGGAATAACTGAGATCAATTTAGAGCAGCGGGGAATTGATGCCTCCACCGATGTGCTATCCTTTCCCATGCTGGAGCTTCGCCCCGGAAAGCCGCCCCAGGACGATACCTGGGCGGATCCTGGAACGGGACTGACTCCCTTGGGGGACATGGTGCTAAACCTGGACCGAATGACCAAGCAGGCCAAGGAATACGGCCATTCGGACAAGCGGGAGCTTTGTTATCTGACGGTGCATTCGGTGCTGCACCTACTGGGCTACGACCATCTGGACGAAGGTCCGGAGAAGGCCAAAATGCGTTCTAGGGAAGAGGCCATTCTGGCCGGCCTGGAGATTTTTCGGGAGAAGTAAAAGGAAAATAATAATTGCTCAAGAAAGTTGAGGACGACCTAAATGATGGAAATTAAGAAATCGGGCATGATTACCCTGTGTGGTAGGCCCAATGTAGGAAAATCCACCCTGACAAACGCCTTGGTGGGAGAGAAGATTGCTATTGTATCCAACAAGCCCCAGACCACCCGGAACCGGATTTTGGCGGTACTGAATCGGGATGAATGTCAATTTGTGTTTATGGATACCCCGGGTCTTCATAAGCCCCGCTCCCGCTTGGGAGACTATATGGTGGATGTGGCCAGAAAGAGCGTGGCCGATGTGGACGCGGTGCTCCTCCTGGTGGAGCCTATCCCGCATGCCGGTGAGCCGGAGCGAGAGTTCATTGATCGAATCAAAGAACTGGGAGTTCCCGCCATTCTGGTGATCAACAAGATTGACACAGTGCCAAAAGAGGCGCTTTTGGCGGTAATGCAGGAATACGGCGCGCTCCATGAGTTTCACGCCATTGTGCCCTTGTCTGCCAAAAAGGGAGAAGGGGTGGAAGAGCTTTTAAATATGCTGAAGGTGTTTTTGCCTGAAGGCCCCCAGTTGTTCCCTGAGGATATGGTCACCGACCAGCCAGAGCGTCAGGTCTGCGCGGAGATCGTCCGGGAAAAGCTGCTCCTTTTGTTGGATAAGGAAATTCCCCACGGAACCGCTGTTGAGGTTACTAAGTTTTCTGAGCGGGATTCGGGGGTTATTGACCTGCATGTGACCATTTACTGCGAAAAAAATTCCCATAAGGGAATCATCATCGGGAAGCAGGGTGCCATGCTGAAAAAAATCTCCACCTATGCCCGGCAGGATGTGGAACGCTTCATGGGCACCAAGGTCTATCTTGAAACCTGGGTGAAGGTGAAGGAGAACTGGCGGGATAATGTGGGGCTCATCCGAAATTTCGGCTATCAGGATGAATAACGAAGCTTTTTGGAATGCTTGACCGGTTTTTTTCTTGCATGACGGCCGCTATGGGTTTTCAGAGAAGATTTACCGGGGATAAGTCTCAAGGTAACGCGCCATCCTAAATCCAGCAAGGGAGGCGTTTTTATGACGGCAGAATCCCTCTGGGAGTTATTTTTTGAAACCGGCTTGCCGGAATGCTATACCCTCTTTGTTCGTCTTCGGGCGGAAGAGGTAGAAACTGTGGATCAGGAGAGTAAGACCGCCTGATCCGCGGTTACATAGAGTGCGAAACGGGGCGCAAGGATACAGTTATGTACATGACAACACAGGGGCTCGTTCTACGAGAAACGAATTATAAGGAAGCGGACAAGATTCTCACGGTGCTCACCCGGGACTTAGGGAAGCGCACGGTGAAGTAGTCTATTCCGACATGATTCTTTTTGAACGGCAAGAGCGATACCTTCTCCACGAAGTCTCGGTGCGAGAGCAGTTTTGGGGTCTGCGTCAGGACATTGCGCTTCTGGCTCTGGCCTCCTATTTTGCGGAGATTTTGGAGGTGGTGGCCCAAGAGGGGGCTTCCAATCCAGAGCTTTTATCCCTGATCCTAAATGCTATGTACGCGCTGGATACCCTCAAAAAACCGCCCCGTCAGGTGAAGGCGGTTTTTGAGCTTTGCCTCATGTCCCTAACAGGCTATGAACCGCGGCTGGATGCCTGCGCTGTCTGTGGGGAAGAGACTCCGGAGGATCCGCGACTGAATCTGCGGGAAGGTGTTCTCCACTGCGCTGCTTGCCGTCATCAGGTGGGAGACGGAGTGTCTTTGCCCTTGACACCCGCTGTGCTCACCGCTTTGCGCCATGTGGCTTGGGGGGATCCCAAACGGATTTATTCCTTTTCCTTGTCTCCGGCTGGCCTCCTTCAGTTTTCCGATGTGACGGAGGCATTTCTTCTCACCCAGCTGGAGCGGGGGTTTCGCACCTTAGATTACTACAAACGGCTGACCCCGGAGGAGTGCTGAGGAAAGACCTTATCCACGGGGGATCAGTTGAGAATTTACAAACGCTGCGTCAGGAGGCGCCAAATACATGACCAAAGACCTCTATGAAAAATCGCTACATACACTGGAACTCCATCGTGTGCTCGCTATGCTAGCGGAGCAGGCGGTGACGGATGAGGGGAAGGAACGTTCGTTGGCGCTGCGGCCCTCGGAGGACAAAAACGAGGTTTCCTACTGGCTTCGGGAGACGGAAGCTGCGGTGCATTTTGTCAATATAAAAGGAACACCCTCCCTTGCGGGTATCCGTCCTGTGGCAGCAGCACTGACCCGGGCAGATATGGGCGGTGTATTGAATACCCGGGAGCTTCTGGACATTGCGGCGGTGCTCCGTGCTGCCCGGGGCGCCAAGGAATACGGCGAAGGCGAAGGGGAAAAGACGGTGATCGACCACCTTTTCCGCTCCCTACGTGTGAACCGGGTGCTGGAGGAAAAGATTACCGGCTCTATTTTGGGGGAAGAGGAAATCGCCGACTCCGCCAGCGCGGAATTGGCCTCCATCCGGCGGCACATCCGAGCCACCGCTGGCAAGGTGCGGGATATTCTACAGAAGCTCATCTCCTCACCTCAGGCGAAATATCTTCAGGAAACCATCATCACTATGCGCTCCGGGCGCTATGTTGTGCCGGTGAAGTCCGAGCATAAGAACGAAATTCCCGGCCTTGTTCACGATGTTTCCGGTTCCGGCTCTACCTTCTTCATAGAGCCTATGGCGGTGGTAAAAGCCAACAACGAGCTACGGGAACTGATGGCCGCCGAGGAGAAGGAGATCCAGCGGATCCTAGCAGAGCTTTCTGCGGAAGCTGCCGCTGTAAAGGACGAGGTGCTGGAGGATTACCGGCTGCTGATCTTTTTGGACGTAATTTTCGCCCGGGGGAAGCTGGCGGTGCGTATGCATGCTCGGGCGCCCGTGCTGTCGGATCGGAAAATTGATTTGAAGCGTGCGAGGCACCCCCTCCTGGATCCCAAGACCGCCGTTTCTAACGATCTGCTCCTGGGAGGAGAGTTTGACACCCTGGTAATCACCGGCCCCAACACTGGCGGCAAAACAGTGACCCTGAAAACTTTGGGCCTTCTGACCTTAATGGTTCAGTGTGGCCTGCACATTCCTGTGGAGGACGGTAGCTGCATCGCCGTTTGCTCCCGGGTGTGGGCGGATATTGGGGACGAGCAATCTATCGCCCAGTCCCTGTCCACCTTTTCCTCTCATATGACCAACATTGTGAAGATGCT
>JAGFXS010000142.1 GCA_017861415.1 Bacillota bacterium | reverse complement strand
AGCCGGGCCAGAGCCTCTGCCTCTTCCAAAAAATCCAGATCACGACGCTGAAGGTTTTCAATAATAGAAAGTAAGGCAGAATTTTCCCGGTTGACATCCAGAATCAAACAGGGTACCTCTGTGAGGCCACAGAGCACCGCTGCCCGAAGACGGCGCTCACCGGAAATCAGTTCAAATCTACCGCCGTTCCTCCGGCGAACGGTGAGTGGCTGCAGGATGCCGTGTACCCGTATGCTGTCGGCTAATTCAGTTAGGCCCTGGGCCTCAAAATGCTGACGGGGCTGATCGGGGTTGGGATAAATATGATCCGGGGAGATCAGCATGACCCGGTTGCTATCCAGCAAGCTGCTCTTGCGCTGCAACAATGCCATTGGCGGGGACCTCCTTCCCTAAAAGACAACCAAATATTACCATGTTAAGCAAAGAAAAAAGCGGGAAGCCTGTCGAGGTGAACAACTGTTTTTAAGTAGGGGGTCCTTTTTTTAGACAGCCCTAAAAATATCGGCGTTCCAAGTGATTCACACTTGAAAGGTATTTGAAAATCGTGTAGAATAAATTCGATTGGGCACGAATAAAGGAAGGCAGGCGGCGCATATGGGCATGGAGCTATTAGAGGAGCGAATTCGAAAGGATGGCCATGTCCGAGGGCATGATGTTCTCAAGGTGGATAGTTTTCTCAACCACCAAATTGACGTGGCCTTCTTAGAAGAGCTTGGGAAGGAATTTGGGCGGCGCTTTGCAGGATGTGGTGTTACCAAAATTCTAACCATTGAAGCCTCTGGAATTGGAATCGCCTGTATGACAGCCCAGATATTCCGAGTACCTGTGGTCTTTGCGAAAAAGAATAAAACAAAAAATATTGCCGGTGATGTGTATACGAGTCCCGTTCATTCCTTTACCCACGGGAAAACCTATGACATCATCGTCTCCAAGGAGTTTTTGAAGGCGGAGGACAAGGTCCTCCTCATTGACGATTTTCTGGCAAACGGGAAGGCCTTAGAGGGCCTATGCAAGCTGGTGGATGATGCGGGTGCTACCCTCTGCGGCGCAGGAATCGTGATTGAAAAGGGCTTTCAGCAAGGAGGGGACCGGCTTAGAGAGAAGGGAATCCGGATCGAATCTCTGGCTCGCATTGCAGCGATGAGCCAGGAGGAGGGCATTTCCTTTTTTTAATTCCCCTTTGTCCCGGGATCATAACGCCCACTAGGACGTTTGATAAATGCCGTTCCGGATGAACGGTGAAGTTTTTGTACATTATTATAAGGAGGAACATTATGAAGAAGCTTTTGGCACTGTTCATGGCACTCTTGCTGGCAGCCGCCCTGGTAGCCTGCGGCACCGAACCCACCCCCCCTGCCGAGGAAAATGAGGGCGAAGGCACTGCTGTTGCTATCGCCAAGGAAGACCTAAAGGTAGGTATGGTCCTGATCAGCGACAAGTCCGACGCTTATAGTGGCAACCACATCGAGGGCATGGAGAAGGCCATGACCGATCTGGGTCTGAATCCTGAGACCCAGCTCATCATGAAGCAGAACGTGGGCGAGTCCGCCGACTGCGAAACCGCTATCCGTGAGCTTGCCGAGGCAGGCTGCCAGGTGATCTTCTCCAACAGCTTTGGCCATGAAAATTACATGGTCAGCGTGGCACCTGAGTTCCCCGAAATTCAGTTCTGCGCCGCCACCGGCTATCAGAGCGCCACCGACGACATGGACAACACCCATAACTATTTCGCTCGTATCTATGAAGCACGGTACCTCTCCGGCATCGCTGCCGGTCTGAAGACCGAAACCAACAAGATCGGCTACGTGGCCGCGAAGCCCTTCGCAGAAGTCATCTCCGGCTACACCGCTTTCTATCTGGGCGCCAAGAGTGTGAACCCCGACGTGGAGATGTATGTGAACTATACCCAGGAGTGGAGCGACGCCGGTAAGGAATCCACCAACGCACAGGCCCTCATCGACCTGGGCTGCGACGTCATCGGCCAGCACTCCGACACCACCGCTCCCGCCACCACCGCAGAGGGCGCAGGCGTCTTCTCCGTGGGCTACAATGCCGACAACATCCCCGCCGCTCCCAACGCAGCCCTTACCTCCGCCCGGATCAACTGGAGCGTCTACTATAACTATGCACTGAACGCACTGCTTCAGGGCGAAGCCATCGAGCAGGATTGGTGTGAAGGCCTTGCCTCCGACGCTGTGTACCTCAGCCCCCTCAACGAGGCTCTGGTAGCCGAGGGTACTGCCGAAGCCATCGAGCTGGCACAGCAGGGTATCTTAGACGGCAGCATCCACGTCTTTGACGGTCCCCTGGTTGACGTCGAGGGCAACACTGTCGTGGAAGAAGGCAGCTTCTACTACGAGAACGAGAATTCCTCCGCACCCACTTGGGACAAGATCCTGGAAGGCATCAACGTTTTGTCCTAATCCCTGAACAGGTTACGGAACAGGGCCGCTTGAAAACGGCCCTGTTCCGGTTTCTACTTGCAGGCCCAGTGCCGCAGCTTTTTAGATGACTTCATGTAAGATGGAATCACCTAAAAAGCAACGGGATGGTAGCCTGTCCAACCCCAAATAGGGCCTGCCGTGAAGCACACGGCGGCGGCCCAGATTGCCGGGCCCTTGAGCCCGGGCTAACGAGGTGAGACACTTGGACTATGCAGTGGAGATGCGCGGCATCAGCAAATATTTCGGTGAGGTCTGTGCCAACCATGAGGTGAGCATGAATATCCGCCGGGGTGAGATCCTGGCCCTGCTGGGAGAAAACGGCAGCGGCAAGACCACTTTGATGAACATGCTCTCGGGTATCTATTTCCCCGACGCGGGACAGATCCTCGTGGATGAGAATGAGGTGACCATCCGCTCCCCTAAAGACGCCTTCCGGCTGAAGATCGGCATGGTTCACCAGCACTTTAAGCTGGTGGATGTTTTCACCGCCGCAGAAAATGTCCTCCTAGGTTTGAAGGGGGCTTATGACCCCAAAAGGGCTGCGGAGGAAATCCGTGCCCTGGCAGCAAAATATGG
>JAGFXS010000141.1 GCA_017861415.1 Bacillota bacterium | reverse complement strand
ATAGCACAGCCCGCCAGAGTCCTCAAATTCAGGAGACATTGGCCATAGCTGTGCCCTTTATATTGGTTCGGGGCGATGTGGCGGTGCCCGAGGCACCTGCCGTTGGGAGCAAAGGAAGACCAGTGCCCACTGCGCAGCCGGAAAAGGTTCCCATCACTGGCCCTGACGCGGTAGCTCCTCCCGAGAAGGAGAAGCCACTGTGGGAATTCCAGGCAGTAGAGGAGGACTACTTTAATAACGTTCTCTTTGTTGGAGACTCCAGAACCGAGGGGCTAAAGCTCTACGGCAGGTTAGGCACAGCAGACTACTTTGCCAACCCAGGCATGTCAGTGTTTAACCTCTTTGACAAGGTGGTAGGAGACCAGAACTTCGCTGCCCAAAGTCTGAGTCAGCTGCTGGCATCCAAAGAGTACGAGGCAATCTATCTCATGCTGGGGATTAACGAGGTAGGATATCCTCGCAGTTCACTGGATAAGCAATTTGCCAAAGTGGTCAAACAGATCCGGGAGCTTCAGCCCAATGCCGCACTGGTTCTTCAGGGGAATCTGGGTGTGACTCGGAATAAAGCGGCCAAGCAAGACTACTTTTCTCCCGCCAACATCAACGCCCTGAACGAAATGATCGCCGCACTGGCCGATGAGAAAACGATATTTTATTTGCCGCCGGCTACAATCTTTTCCGATGAAGAAGGGTACTTACAATCTGATATAACCGGGGATGGGGTGCATCCCTATGCGGCGGAATATCTCAACTGGGCTGCTTGGCTAAAAAACTATGGTTTGGTGCGGACGAAGGATGAAGCCGTGGAAGGGCCAAAGGGCGAGGAAGAGTCTGCTCACGTACAGGTGCTGGACGAAGTGGTCACAGAACCGGAAAACCATGATACCATGGAAGGGTCTGAGCAAACTGCATCTTAAACAAAAAAGGAACATCCCTGTGAGTTTTGTAGGCTCACAGGGATATTTTTCTGTCGTAACAATATAAAAACAAAAAATCCCTTGACATCAAGGGGGAGATGTGATAAACTTTATCGATATCACAGTTGGAAAGTAGCGGAAACTACCCCAGCCTGATGACAGTATATCAGTATTGCTGCAAAAAGACAACTGAAAAAAGAAAAGTTACACCACGCGCCCGGGTGTTCGAGACGGGATCAGAGTGTGAGGAGTGAGGTACGACGGAAGTTTGCAGGCATGATAGAAGACCTGGCATCCGTCGATTCTTTTCGTTTTTTGGAAGGCAATCATCATACATAGCCCAAGGGCAAAACCTTTTCATTGAGAGGAATGGTCACCGAAATGGTCAAGGATGTGAAGTACGGGAGAACCCTGCGAAAGAGCTTTGCCCGGCATGAGGAAGTGCTGGACATGCCAAACCTTCTGGAGATCCAGAAGAGTTCCTATCAGTGGTTTCTGAAAACCGGGCTGCAGGAAGTATTTAAGGATGTAGACTCCATCTCGGACTACGCCGAAAACCTGGAGCTATCATTTATTGATTTTTCCATGGATGAGAGCCCTAAATACTCCGTGGAGGAGTGCAAGGCTCGTGATGCCACCTATGCAGCCCCCATCAAGGTGCGGGTGCGCCTGCGGAATAAGGAGACCGAGGAGATCAAGGAACAGGAGATCTTCATGGGCGACTTTCCTCTTATGACCCGCGGTGGTACCTTTATTATCAACGGAGCGGAGCGGGTCATCGTTTCTCAGATCGTCCGCAGCCCCGGCATCTACTACTCCAAGAACGCGGACAAGGCGGATAACATTACCTATGCTGTCACTGTTATTCCCTATCGGGGTGCTTGGCTGGAATATGAGACGGATCTGTCCGACGTATTCAGCGTGCGTATTGACAAGAACCGCAAGCTCCCTGTAACCTGTCTGATCCGCGCTGTAGGCCCTCAGACAGACGGTGAAATTCTGGAGATGTTCGGGGAGGATCCCCTGCTACTCTCCACCCTGGAGAAGGACACCTGCAAAACCCGGGAAGAGGCTCTGCTGGAGATCTACCGGAAGCTTCGTCCCGGTGAGCCCCCCACCCTTGATTCGGCTCTTTCGCTTCTCAACACTTTGTTTTTCGATGCCCGGCGGTACGACCTGTCTGCCGTGGGCCGCTATAAGTTCAATAAAAAGCTGGCCATCTGGACCCGGCTCTCCGGTCATGCGTTGTCTTATCCCATTGCCGACCCACTCACCGGAGAAATCCTGGCTGAGGCGGGGGAGATCCTCAGCCGTGAGCGCGCCCGTGAGCTGGACGCCAAAGGTGTCTCCGAGGCAGTTCTGGAGGTGGACGGCCGCCAGGTGAAGGTCTTCTCCAATCGCATGGTGGAGTTGCAGCCCTTTGTCTCCTTTAACGTAGAGGAGGCAGAGATTACCGAGCGCGTCTGGTTCCCCCTCCTCAAGGAACTGCTGGAGGAGTACAAGGATGACGAAGCCGGTCTGAAGACCGCCATCCTCGCTCGGATTGACGAGCTGATCCCCAAGCACATCATTGTCGACGACATGATGGCTTCCATCAACTACCTGTGCAGCCTGACCCACGGGGTAGGCATGCCCGACGATATCGACCATCTGGGGAACCGACGCCTGCGCAGCGTGGGCGAGCTCCTGCAGAATCAGTTCCGCATCGGCTTTAGCCGTATGGAGCGTGTCATCCGTGAGCGCATGACCATTCAGGATCTGGATATTGTCACCCCTCAGAGCCTGATTAACATCAGACCCGTCACCGCCGCCATCAAGGAGTTCTTTGGCTCATCCCCCCTCTCCCAGTTTATGGATCAGACCAACCCCTTAGCAGAGCTCACCCATAAGCGACGTATGTCCGCACTTGGCCCTGGCGGTCTGTCTCGTGATAGAGCTTCCTTCGATGTCCGTGACGTTCACTACAGCCATTACGGCCGTATGTGTCCCATTGAGACACCGGAAGGACCTAACATCGGCCTGATTTCCTATCTGGCCTCCTATGCCCAGATCAACCGATACGGGTTCATTGAGGCACCCTACCGCAAGGTGGATAAGTCTTCTGG
>JAGFXS010000056.1 GCA_017861415.1 Bacillota bacterium | reverse complement strand
GTCTTTACTCTGGGCGCTGCCTATGCCTTCATGGTCTTCAATCTCCTGTGTGCCCCTTGTTTTGCGGCTATGGGTGCCATCCGGCAGGAGATGAACAGCGCTAAATGGTTCTGGTTTGCCATCGGATATCAGACCGCATTTGCCTACGCTATGGCGCTCTGTTTCTACCAGTTCTGGAAGGTGACATCTGGCGGCGGCTTCGGCCTTGGCACAGCAGCGGCCATTTTAATTGTGATAGGATTGATTGTTCTACTCATCCGTCCCGATTCCAACCGTAAGGCAAGGACGACGGAAAAGGCGCGGGAGGGTGCGACGGCTTAGTTGAAAGGCCAAAGAAAGGAGATCACTGTATGTTTGCCTGGATCAGTGCGAATGTCGGAACCATTGTAGTAGGATTGGCAGTTTTACTTGTGGCGGCGCTGGCGGCAAGGAGTGTATACCGGAAGAAAAAGCAGGGTGGCTGTTTGGGCGGCTGCGCCGGCTGTACGGGATGCGACCTCCACCATCACGGCGATTCCTAATGAACCCATGAAAACACCTCCGGTAACCCACCGGAGGTGTTTTCATGGGTTTGGGGTAAGAATAGAACAAATCCTTCAGGATGCCCTTTTCAAACAGGGGTAAAAGTAGTATACTGTGTAAATTGATACCAATTGGGACAGAATACGCTGGGTAAAGCAGAACGGAGGCAAATGAATGAAATTGACCTTTTTCGGGGCGGCTAAGGCCGTGACCGGCAGCTGCCATTGTGTTGAGGTAAATGGGAAGAAGATCCTAATCGACTGCGGCCTGCAGCAGGGACGGGATGAACAGGACAACAGCCATCTGGACTTTTCTCCTGGCTATATTGACTATGTGATCGTCACCCATGCCCACATTGACCACTCAGGCCGGATTCCGTTGCTGGTGAAGATGGGCTACACCGGAGATATTCTAGCAACTAGGCTTACCGGCGAGCTGCTGTCCATTATGCTGCGGGATTCTGCCCATATTCAGGAGAGCGATGCCCAGTGGAAAAACCAGAAGGGCAAGCGGGCCGGGCGCGAGCCGATAGAGCCGCTTTACACCGTGGCGGATGCCGAGGCTGCTATTAAGCAGCTGAGTACCCATGAATATGGGCAGATCATAGAGCTGTTTGAAGGGGTTAAGATTCGGTTTACCGACGCAGGTCACCTCCTTGGCTCCTCCTATGTGGAGATGTGGCTGGAGGAGAACGGCGTTCAGCGGAAAATTCTATTCTCCGGTGATATCGGCAACGTAAATCAGCCCATCATCCGGGACCCCGGCTATGTCCGTGAGGCTGACTTTGTGGTGATGGAGAGCACCTACGGGGACCGGAACCACGAGCCTGCGGAGGATTATACCGAGCGTCTGGCCGAGATCATTGAGAAGACCTTTGCTCGGGGGGGAAATGTGATTATTCCCGCCTTTGCCGTGGGCCGTACCCAGGAGCTGCTCTATGCTATCCGGGAGATGAAGGATAAAGGTCTGGTGAAAACCTTCCCCGACTTCACTGTCTGCGTGGACTCCCCTCTGGCCAATGAGGCGACAAAGATCTTTTCCGGTAATCTGTTTGGTTATATGGATGAGGAGGCGCGGGCGTACGTCCAGGCCAGAGGCACCCTCTTTAATTTCCCCGGACTGACTCTCACCACCACCAGCGAAGAGTCTAAAATGCTGAACATGGACCCTTCCTCGAAGGTAATTATCTCTGCTTCAGGCATGTGCGATGCGGGCCGTATCCGCCACCACCTGAAGCACAATCTCTGGCGGCCTGAATCCACCATCGTGTTTGTGGGATATCAGGGAGAGGGTACTCTGGGCCGCAGCCTGCTGGAGGGTGCGGATCAAGTGAAACTCTTCGGAGAGCAGATCACCGTCAGAGCTGAGATTGTAAATTTCAAAGGTCTTTCTTCCCATGCCGATCGTGACCATCTCATCCAGTGGATTGAGGCGGTAGATCCCAAGCCTTTGCAGGTTTTTGTGGTCCATGGTGACGCCCCTGTGGCAGATATTTTTGTCGATACCCTGAGAACCCGGGGCTTTGCTGTCCACGCGCCCCTCTTTGAAGAGGTGTATGACCTAGCGGAAAACCGCATGCTGGCGGCCGGTGTGGAGCTGGAGCCCAAGCGTCCCAAGTCTCAGGAGCATGTCTCCGTCGCCTACTGGGATCTGGAGCGTTCGGTTATGGATATGCTTACCCGGATTCAGAGCAGCAAGGGTGCACCCAACAAGGATCTTCGCAAAATGACCAACCAGCTCAAGTCCCTCATGGAAAAATGGTCAGATTGAGGAATTGGTCTGACATTACCGACTCGGCAGAGGAGCATGTGGCATTTTCCTTGCTCCCTGCCGGTCTTTTCCCGGAAAAATCCGGTGCCAGCTGTCCGCAAACCTAAGGAGGATACACCAATGAATCAGCCCCGCGGCCGCGCCGTACAAAAAGTATTGTCTTTGTTTTTGATCCTGGCGTTTATCCTTGCCCCCATGGCTCAGGCTCTCACCACAGATCAACTGAAAACCCTGCTTCAGGAGTATTATCTGGGTGAGGTGAGCGATACAGTCCTCGATCAGGACACCATCGAAACAGTCATTCAGACGCTGGGGGATCCATATACCAGATATATGAACGTAGAGGATTATCAGGCCATGCTGTCCAGCATGACGGATCAGAAAATCAGCGGCATTGGTATCAATGCCAATGTGGTGGAAGAAGGTCTGCTGATTGTGTTGCCCCACGAGGGTAGCCCGGCCCAGAAGGCTGGCCTCGTAGCGGGAGATATCATTATCGCTGTGGATGGGAAAAGTGCAACCGGTCAGCCGGGGACCATCGTCACCCAATGGCTGCGGGGAGAGACAGGTACCCAGGTGACCATCGAGGTGCTCCATGAGAGCGGGGCTAAGGAGCAGTATACCCTGACTCGGACTGAACTGGTGATTCCAAGCACCTCCAGCCAGACAGTTCTTGACCGCGTGGGTTACATAGACTGCACCACCTTCGGACCTACCACCCAAACTCACTTTTTAGAGGCCATGGAGGCAGAAAAGGATGCCGCTGTCTGGATGGTGGACTTGCGGAAAAACCCGGGAGGGGATGTGAACGCCACTGCCCAGAGCTTGGGGGTCTTCTTGGGGAAGGGAACCGTTGTTTACATGCGGAATGGTCAGGATCAGTATATCCTGTTTATGTCCCAGCAGGATGTAAAAACCATTAAGCCCACCATTGTACTTACCAGTCAGTATACCGCCAGCGCGGCCGAAATTTTCTCGGGAGTCATCCGGGATGTGGAGCAGGGCCTTGTGATAGGCGCCAAAACCTTTGGCAAAGGTGTGGCCCAGGTGATCCTAGATTCCTCAGTTCCCGGCATGGAGGAATACTTCAAAGATGGAGATGCCTTGGCCATTACTGCTTACCGCTACTATACCCCCAGCGGCAGTACGGCGGACCAGATCGGTGTAATTCCCCACCTGCTTGTGGATCCGGCCCAGGCGGATGAAATTGCCCTGCTCCTCACCGCAGTGGAACCGGCAACAAACTTAGAGCAATACCTGCGGGTGGATATCGGCGGCTGGCGCTGGACCATTGATTTGCAGGAAGCCACAGCACCGGAGAATCTAAGCAATTTTTCAGCCTTGCTGGGAGCGCTGCCGCCGGGTACGCCCGTCCTGCAAGGAACGGCCAAGAATACCTGGGTTGCCACCTCTGTACAGAGCCTAGTGGAGAAATACCAGCTTACAGACTACCATTACCGGGGCTTTTCCGATGTGTCTCGCGGAGAGGCCGGCGACAAAATCAACACCCTAGCCACCTATGATATCCTAAAGGGGAAGGGGAATGGTGTGTTTAATCCAAAGGGGACCATCACCCGCGCTGAGCTATGCGCCCTTTTGGTACAGGCTATGAATTTAAAGGCACCTAAAACGGTGACAACGTTCTCTGATGTACCCAAGGGAGCCTGGTATGCCGATGAGGTGGCTGCGGCGAGTGGCGCCGGTCTTATGAAGGGATTAGGAGACGGACGCTTTGATCCCAAAGGGATTGTCAGCCAAGAGCAGTTGATCACCATTATGGCCCGGGCCGGAATCAATCTGAGCGCTTATCTCTATGAGGGCTCGAAAACATGGAGTGCCGATACGGACAACGTGCCGGAAGGCTTTGACGACTGGGCCCAATCGTCGGTCTGGCTGTTGGACGAGAGTCAATTAAACCCCTTGGGCGGGCCGCTGAGTCTGCTCCACCGGAACGTGGAGGAGATTTCACCTCGTGCCGCAGCCACCCGGGAGGACGCCGCGGTATTGCTTTACAACCTGTTTACCCACATTCAGATCTTGAACGTTTAATGCTTTCTGCCCTCCTCGGCATCTCTTGCCGGGGAGGGTATTTTATTGGTTGGTTAAGACCCGGAATTTGGGTCAACAATAGGAAAGGATAGACTTTTTTAGCTTCTTATGCTACAATCAGACGGAATCGTGGAAACATGTCGAATGATGGGGTTGCTGTGTAGTGAAGATCGATATCCTAGGCGTTTTATTTGATAACCTGACCATGGAAGAGGCTGTCGCTACGGGGACACGCCTTGCAGAAGAAGAGGGTTTTCACTACGTGGTGACACCCAACCCGGAGATTGTAAATCTGGCCCGGGCGTCCCGGGATTACGGTGAATTGCTCAACGGTGCCGATCTGGTTCTGCCGGACGGGATCGGAATCCTTTATGCCGGACGAATTTTGAACACACCCCTTCGGGAGCGGGTTCCGGGGATTGATTTTGCAGCGGGTTTGCTGAAGGAACTAGCTGCCCGTGAAAAGCGGCTCTATCTGCTGGGGGCGAAACCGGGCGTGGCCCAAGAGGCTGGAGTGCGCCTAGCTGCCGACTATCCCGGTCTTATGATTTGCGGTACCGGGGACGGGTATTTTACCGACTCTGAAGCTGCGGTGCAGGCCATGCGGGAGGCTGAGGCCGATGTGGCCTTTGTCTGCCTGGGTGCGCCGAAGCAGGAGCGCTGGATGGCGGAATTCGGCCCTCAAAGCGGCGTCCGGCTCATGGTGGGGCTGGGCGGCGCACTAGATGTATTTGCGGGCCGGGTGGCGCGGGCGCCACGGATCTGGCAGCGGTTGGGGCTGGAGTGGCTGTACCGTCTGCTCCATCAACCCTCCCGGATAGGACGCATGGCAAAGCTGCCGCTGTTTTTGGTTACGGCCTGGAGGGCGCGGAGGGGGAGTAGTGCCAATGAAAAAGGGTAAGCTTATCGTTTTTGAAGGCACCGATGGTTCGGGAAAGTCTACCCAGTTCGCCCGGCTTTGCCGACGACTGGAGGCGGAGGCCCGTCCCTTTCGGCGGCTGGTGTTCCCCCAGTATGAGGAGCCGTCCTCAGCCCTCATCCGCATGTATCTCGGGGGGGAGTTCGGCAGCGACCCCGACAGTGTGAATCCCTATGCGGCCTCCGCCTTTTACGCGGTGGACCGCTTTGCATCCTGGAAAAAGATCTGGGAACCGGAGTATCGGGCTGGCGGCCTGATTTTGGCGGATCGTTATACTACTTCCAACGCTGTCCATCAGGCGGGAAAGCTGGAAGATGCGCCACGGCGTGACTACCTTGCGTGGCTTTCGGATTTTGAGTACAACAGAATGGAACTGCCCCAACCGGATTTAGTGCTCTATCTGGATCTGCCCACGGATCGTGCCGTGGAGCTATTGCGGCAGCGCCAGCAGGAGACGGACACCCGGGGCGATATCCATGAAACGGATGTGGATTATCTCGCCCGCTGCCGGGATGCCGCCCTTGAGGCGGCTGCCCTCTACGGTTGGCAGGTGATCTCTTGTCTGGATTCCGTGGGTACCCTCCGTGAGATTGATGACATTCACCAAGAGGTTTGGCAGGCGGTCTCGGCCTGTCTGAGGTAAGAATTGTGGAGCAACATGATTGGAAAGAAGAAAAACGGAGCCTGCGGCTCAAGATACGCGCTACCCTCTCGGCCATGAGCCCACAGGAGCGGTGCGCCTCCGATCAGGCCCTGTTTAAAGAGTTTCTGGCCCTGCCTCAAGTGGCCGCGGCGAAGACCATCCTCGTCTATTACGGTGTGGGTACCGAGCCGGATACGAAAGAGCTTCTGTTCCCCCTTCTGTCGGCGGGGAAGCAAGTGGCTCTGCCCCGCATCCTGCCGGACAGGCAAATGGAAGCCCGCTTGGTAGGCGCCTCCGATATAGAGGGCCTGATTGCCGGTCAGTTGGCTATACCGGAGCCTTCGGAGGACTGTCCCCTGCTTCGGCGGGAGGGGATAGATCTGATTTTAGTTCCCGCCCTGTGCTGTGATCGAGGAGGCTATCGGCTGGGGCAGGGAGGCGGATACTATGACCGTTATCTCAGCGGCTATGAGGGTGCCACCGTGGCATTTTGCCGGGATATTGTCTTGCAGGAGCGGTTGCCCCGTGAGGGGCATGACCAGCCGGTTG
Organism: Bacillota bacterium; assembly: GCA_017861415.1. GTDB lineage: Bacteria > Bacillota > Clostridia > Oscillospirales > Oscillospiraceae > Evtepia. The sequence continues at coordinate 2,019 of JAGFXS010000056.1, read as the reverse complement.
AGTATGTTGTTACAGAGTCCGGAGGGCTTGTCCCACCAGAGAGGTGATGAGAGGCGGGAGAGAGTCCCCCGCCTTCACCTGATGAAAGGATAGAGTGTAGGTACAGGTTTTCAGCAGCAACCGGTGTTGCAACCGTTGTTGCAGCCGTTGTTGCAACCACCACAGCCACCAAAGCCGTTGTTGCCGCAGCCGCAGAACAGGATGATGAGGATCAGGATGATCCAGAGGCAGCTGTTGCCTCCTCCGCAATTGTTAAAGCACATTAAATTCTCACCTCGTTTCAGCTCATTCTATGCGCTGTCTGGTCAGGTGGTGATTGTGATCAAAAAAAGCTTAAAAAAATTAATTGTACAAAAGTGAGCATGATACCATTGTTTGAAATGGACGTATCGGAATCAAGGAGGTAATTATGGATCAGGATTACAGAGCACCCCGGCGGGAGCCTGCCAGCCATCGGCCCCCCGTACCGGGGGAACCGTATGCCCGGTCCAGAAGGGACTACGAAGGGCAGCGGTCATCTGCCGCGCCCCGGCAGCAGGATCAGACACCAAGGGCACAGCCGCCCCGGCAACCCGTCACGGGAGGGGCACGAGAGGCAGAACCGCCCCGCAACCGCAGAAGAAGGAATGGTGGACGGCTGTTTGCCAGCCCCTGGGTCTATCTTCTCTTTGTCTTTGGGGTGTCAGCCATCCTGGCGGCCCTCTGCTGGATGGCGGCCAACGATGTCCTCTCCCTAAATAAGCCCTATCAGGAAGTACCCATCTCTATTCAGGAGTCGGACAGCTATGGCAGCGTGGTCAATCAGCTGGAGGATAAAGGGCTCATTGAGTATAAGAGTCTGTTCCGTATGTTCGCCCTCGTCACCGGCGGCAAGGATAAAATTACCCCGGGCAGCTACTGGCTCAACACGGATATGGATTACATGGCCATTGTGAACGCCCTGTCTGCCCGTTCGGACAAGCGGGTGGAGGTGGAAGTCACCATACCGGAGGGTTACAATATAGACCAGATCTTTAAGCTGCTGGAGGAAAAAAACGTCTCCTCTGAGGCAAAGCTCCAAGAGATGGCGGCCTCTCACGACTATGCATTTTCCTTCCTGGCCGACATCCCCCTAGGGGACTATAAGCGGCTGGAGGGATACCTATTCCCGGATACCTATCGCTTCTACGCAGGCGAGAACCCCCGGTATATCCTCAACAAGATGCTGGTGAATTTTGACAGCAAGGTGGACGATGATATCCGCGCCATTATCGATACCACCGGCTACTCTATACGGGAAATTCTTACCATCGCCTCTATGATCGAGAAAGAGACAGACGGTAGCGACCGTTACAATATCTCCTCTGTTATTTACAACCGCCTGAAAAACCAGCGGGCAGAGACGGCGGGCTTCCTCCAGGTAGATGCCACCATTCAGTATGTGCTCCCCGCGGGGCAGGTAGTCTCCCAGTCGGACTATCAGACGGTGGACAGCCCCTATAACACCTACAAGAATAAGGGGTTGCCTCCCGGACCCATCGGAAATCCGGGTGTTGACTCCATCATGGCGGCCATCTACCCCAACGATACCAACTACTATTTCTATGCCTTAGGAAGCGACGGCTTGCACAAGTTCTTCAAGACCTACGCCGAGCATCTGGCCTTTATAGGGGGCTGATCCATGAGAAAACCGGAACTTCTTGCTCCGGCGGGAGATATGGAACGCCTTCGCATGGCCATTGCCTACGGCGCGGATGCGGTATATCTGGCGGGGGAGCGCTTCGGCATGCGCTCCTTCGCCGGTAACTTTCAGGAAGATGAGCTAGGTCAGGCGGTGAAACTCTGCCGGGATCATGGAGTGAAACTCCACGTCACCTGCAACACCATGCCCCGGAATGAGGAGGTCAGCGTCCTGCCTGCCTTTCTGGAGCAGCTGGAGGAGCTAAAAGTGGATGCTCTGATTCTGGCGGACATAGGTGTTCTCTCGCTGGCCCGGCGCTATGCTCCCTCAGTGAAAATCCACATCAGTACCCAGGCCAG
>JAGFXS010000055.1 GCA_017861415.1 Bacillota bacterium | reverse complement strand
GGGAAGACCATGTGGGGTGGCGTGGGCTGTGAGGTAATGCTCCGGGTGGGCAGCGCCCGCTGCGTAAGCTCCGCAAGCCCTGGCCTGATTAACAGCACGACGGGAGACGTTTTGGAGAACGGTGGTAACCTGCAAAGAAACCACCTGTATCTGATCACCATAGAGAATCGCGGCGTACAGGCCAGCGACGGCGCAGTCAAAGTTTTGGTGCGGGGCAGCTATACCATCAGCTGAGTAGCAGTGCCGCCACAAAAGGAAATGGGGTGCTGCGGCGAGTACTCTAGTCCAAATGCCTGTGAGAAAAGCAAAAAGCCGAACCGCTTGGCGGTTCGGCTTTTTGATGTGAGAGAGAAAAAAAGAGAGAAAAAAGAGGAGAGGAAGAAACAAAATTTAGAGTCTTGATTTACAGTAGTAACCTTACTGTAATGATAGAATATCATAGCAAATATGAAGAGAAGTGGATAATTTACTAACGGTTCATGAACTTTTTATGAATTCCCATAAAGTTCTTTGAGGTGTTGGTGTTCCGTCTTTTGTCAGACAGGGAGAATGTAATCTGCGTTGGCGTACCCAATCACATTTCCGAATTGAATCAAATACCATTCTCCCACCCGGTTGAGAATGCTGACCATGGTTCCATCGGTGGCTGTGGCGATAATATTGGCGTTCACGTCTGGCTTCTCCCGAATGTTCAGGTTTCCCCAGCTAATATTGACCATCCCGGGTCTTGCAGCAGATGGCTCTAGGGATGGTGTATTGAAATAGCGGGAAAGGGATGTGACGATATTTTGGGCAAGTAGCTCCAAATTGGCCTGAATCCATTGGGAGTCCGCAATATTATCATGGTAACCGATTTCCAAAAAAGCGGTGGGGGAACGGGTGCGGGCCACCTCGCCGATGGCGGTGGTGGGCTCGCTGCGAACCAGCTCAGGGTGGGGATAAATCCCCTTCAGGCCTTCGGCGATAATGTTTGCGGCCCTTTGTCCTGATTCGCTGCCGGGATAATAGTAGACAATGATACCCCGCAAAGTACCGGCGAGACTTTCAGGCGCGGCGTTGGAGTGCAGGGCGACGCCCAAATCATAATTTCCGGCGTTTACGGCGCGGATAGCATCAGCTGCGGACATCTCCAGGCTTTTTCGATTAAAATTGATGCCGGCGGCGGTAAGAAGGGGTTCCATGTAATCGGCAATGCGATTCATCCACTGCTGTTCGTTGCCTCCGGTGGCATAGAGGTTGTAGGGTTGGGTAGATGGGGATAAGTAAATTGTGGGCATGGCTAAAAAACCTCCTTTGCCTATTCTATGTAGAAAAGGATAAATCGCTATAACAAAAGGCAGGTCAAAAAATATGGTGTGTGTGATGCAATAAATATTGCAAAACGCCAATTGAAAATGCAAGAATTGAATGATATGATACTAATAAGATGAAAAGGATGTGAGGCCGATGGACCTCTGTAATTTGGCGGAAATCAAGGTGCTGCTTAGACGGCACGGCTTTCAGTTTTCCAAAAGCATGGGGCAGAATTTCCTCATTGAAGGATGGGTCCCGGAACAGACTGCCCAGGCTGCCGGCGGAAGGCCGGGTATGGCGGTGCTGGAGATTGGGCCGGGGATCGGCCCACTGACCCGGGCACTTTCCGACCGTTTTGAGAAGGTGGTGGCTGTTGAGCTGGATCGAAGCCTCCTTCCCGTGCTGAAAGAGACCGTGGGAGATCTCAAAAATGTGGAGATTGTCCCAGGAGATGCGCTAAAGCTGGATCTGCGCCAGCTCTGTGAGAGTCGAGGAGCGGAACTCACCTGGGTCGTTTGTGCCAACCTGCCGTATAATATTACCAGTCCTATCATCACGGCTCTCATTGAAGCGTCGTGTTTTTCCTCCATTACCGTGATGATTCAGCGAGAGGTAGCCCTACGCATCTGTGGGGCGCCGGGGACGGCGGATTATGGTGCTTTTTCCGTCTTTTGTCAGTATCATGCCCGATGCGAGCATCTTTTTGATGTGGAGCCGGTCTGCTTCTATCCGCCCCCAAAGGTGACTTCCGCCGTGGTTCGGCTGACGCTGCACAGCGCACCGCCCCCTGGTGTAGGCAATGAGGATTTTTTCTTTCGGGTGGTGCGGGCAGCTTTTGCCCAGCGCCGAAAGACTTTGGTTAACGGGCTCCATGCGGCATTTGGAGCAAAATACTCGAAAGAACAGCTGGGCGAGCTTTTGGAAAGCTGCGGTTTGTCTAAAACGATTCGTGGAGAGTGTCTCGGCATCCCGGAATTTGCTCAACTTGCTGAAAAACTCCAAAAGGGCCTTTGAAGTGGATTGGTTTGCTTGTGTTAAAGGAAGATTTAGCATATAATATATCCAATTGTGTTGAAAAAAGGAAACAGTCAAGGCGATCTTGGCGTGGCGATTTAGTGAAAAATTGCACGACTCTTTTAGGGGGAGATGTGGATATGGCGCTAACAAACAACAGGGCAGTATTGCAGTGGATTGAAGAGCAGATTGCCTTGACCAAGCCTTCGCAGGTCGTCTGGATTGACGGAAGTGAAGCTCAGCTGGAGGCACTGCGGGCGGAGGCCCTTACAACCGGGGAACTCTATCAGCTGAATCAGGAGAAACTGCCGGGCTGTTACCTACACCGGAGTGATCCTCACGATGTGGCTCGCGTGGAGGGCAGAACCTTTATCTGTTGCGACAAACAGGAAAATGCCGGCCCCACAAACAACTGGATGCCTCCCCAGGAGATGTACACAAAGCTGCGGAAGCTCTTTGACGGCGCCATGGCAGGACGGACCATGTACATCATTCCTTATTCTATGGGCCCAGTGGGTTCGCCTTTTGCCAAGTACGGGCTGGAGCTGACAGATTCTATTTATGTAGTTCTGAACATGGCCATCATGACCCGGGTGGGAAAAGAGGTCTATGACGCGCTGGGGGATTCCGAGGATTTTGTGAAGGGTCTCCACGCCAAGGCTGACCTGAACCCCGAGGAGCGGTACATAGTCCAGTTCCCTGAGGACAATGCGATCATGTCCATCAATTCCGGATACGGCGGCAACGTTCTCCAGGGAAAGAAGTGTTTTGCCCTGCGGATTGCCTCCTATCAGGGCCAGCAGGAGGGGTGGATGGCGGAGCACATGCTCATCCTGGGTGTGCAGAACCCCGCTGGAGAGGTGCGCTATGTCACCGCGGCATTCCCATCCGCCTGCGGCAAAACGAATCTTGCCATGTTGATCCCTCCAGAAGGCTATGAGAAGGATGGGTGGAAAACCTGGTGCGTGGGAGACGACATCGCCTGGATCCGCCTGCGGGAGGATGGACGCCTCTGGGCCGTAAACCCGGAGACGGGCTTCTTCGGGGTAGCGCCAGGCACCAACTCATCTTCCAATTATAATGCCCTAGCCTCTACCCAAAAGAATACTATTTTCACCAATGTGGCGCTGAATTTGGATGACGACACTGTCTGGTGGGAGAAAATGGATAAGAATCCCCCGAAAAATTTATTAGACTGGAAGGGGAATCCCTGGAATCCGGAAATGGCCACCGAACCGGCAGCCCATCCAAACTCCCGCTTTACCTCTCCGGTGAAAAACTGTCCCTGCATCTCGGATCATTTTGAGGATCCTCAGGGTGTTCCGATTTCCGCCATTATTTTCGGCGGCCGCCGTGCCAAAACCGCGCCCCTGGTATACCAGTCCCGCAATTGGCATCACGGTGTATTTGTTGGTTCCATTATGGCTTCGGAAACCACCGCCGCCGCCACGGGAGCTGTGGGTGTGGTTCGCCGTGATCCCATGGCGATGCTGCCCTTCTGCGGCTACCACATGGCGGATTACTGGCAGCACTGGTTGGATATGGGGGAAAAGACACCCAGAGCCCCTAAGATTTTTAACGTTAACTGGTTCCGCATGAACGAGAAGGGCGAGTTCCTTTGGCCTGGCTTTGGTGATAACCTCCGGGTACTGGAGTGGATCTTAAAGCGTGCCTTTGACGAGGTGGATGCCTGCGAGACGGAGATTGGCTACCTTCCCTTTGTCGATGACATTAACCTTACAGGGACCGACATTACCACGGAAACCATGGAGGAACTCCTGCGGATAGATCGGGAACTCTGGCGGGAAGAGATTGCCAATGTTCAGGAGTTCTACGGAAAATTCAATGGCAAGGTGCCCGGAGCCCTTCGGGAAGAGCTGAGGGAGCTGGAGCGGCGCCTCACCGATCATACATAAGAATGTTTAAGCTAGATGCGCTCCCACAACCGTGGGAGCGCATCTTTTATGGACATACGGGCGAAAAATCGTAAAGGCTTAGAATTTCTGCTTGAGAACATCGGAAAGCGGCTTGTCACATGGGGTTTCCCGTGATAGAATGGATGTACTATGTTTGGACGTAAGGTGGGCGCGGTGTCGGTTTGGTCAGGTGCGTCATATCCAAGTTCATCAGTGGAGGCGGTTATGAGGATCCTGGGAATAGACCCCGGTTTTGCCATCGTAGGGTTTGGATTTCTGTCTGTGGAACGGGGGGAGAATCGGCTTCTCACCTGCGGTGTGATCAGCACCGAGGCAGGCGTTCCCATGCCCCGCCGCTTGCTGCAGATCAGTGAGGATTTGGAGGAGCTTATTCGCCGCTTTGAACCGGAGGTTATGGCGGTGGAGGAGCTGTTTTTCAACACCAACGTGACCACGGCTATTGGGGTGGCGCAAGCCCGGGGTGTGATATTGGCCACAGCAGAGCGGCTAGGCGTTTCTGTGGTGGAATATACCCCCTCTCAGGTGAAACAGGCCGTGGTGGGCTACGGCAAGGCAGAGAAACAACAGGTTATGGAGATGACCAAACGGCTTTTGGGTCTTCCTGCGGTACTAAAGCCAGATGACGCCGCAGATGCTGTAGCCATCGCACTGTGCCATGCCCGCTCCGCTACCTCCAGATTGCCGAAACGCTCTTAAAGGAAGTGATCCTATGTATGATTATGTCAGCGGGACGGTGGGTCGCACAGGCCCCTATCTGGCAGTGATTGACTGCGGCGGTGTGGGTTATGCCTGTCGTACCACCAACCACAGTCTCGCCGCTTTGCGGAAGGGAGAGGCCGGTAAGCTCTACACCTACCTTCATATACGAGAGGATGTCATGGAGCTGTACGGCTTTGTGACCGAGGAGGAGCGAAGCTGTTTCCAAATGCTCATCGGCGTGTCTGGGGTGGGGCCTAAGGCAGCTCTTTCCATCCTCTCATCCGCCACCCCGGAAGGCTTGGCTCTTTCTATCATTAAAGGGGATGAGCGGGCCCTTACAGTTGCCCAAGGAATTGGGAAAAAGATTGCCCAGCGGATTATTCTAGAGCTAAAGGACCAGCTTGCCAAGGGGCAACTGGGAGGTGGGGAAGCTTACGGCGGCACGGGTGTTACAGTTCTGCCAGAGAATAAAGGTAGTGAAGCGGCAGCCGCTTTGGCTGTTTTGGGCTACGGCAATGCTGAAATTACTGTGGCGCTGAAGGGGTTGGACGTGGATCAGCTACCCTTGGAGGAGATTATCCGCCAAGCGTTACGCAGAATGGTGAAGTAAGGAGGCACAGCCTGTGAGCATTGATTTTTCCGACGCAGGATTCGACTTAGAACCTCAGGTACCTCTGATGACCACCTCTCTATTGGGTGAAGATGAGGGGGAGCTCTCCCTACGGCCGCGTCTCCTTTCGGAGTACATTGGACAGGAAAAGGCAAAGGAAAACCTTTCCGTCTTTGTGGACGCCGCACGAATGCGAAAAGAACCCTTGGATCATGTGCTTCTTCATGGTCCCCCGGGTCTAGGCAAGACCACCTTGTCGGGGATCATCGCCCATGAGATGGGGGTCAAGATACGCATCACCTCCGGCCCAGCGATTGAAAAGGCGGGGGATCTGGCGGCGTTGCTTACCAACCTAAATGAAAATGATATCCTCTTTGTGGATGAGATCCATCGGCTCAACCGGGCGGTGGAGGAGATTCTATACCCGGCCATGGAGGATTATGCCATCGACATTATTATAGGGAAAGGACCTACAGCCAACTCCATCCGGCTGGATCTGCCACGCTTTACCCTGATTGGTGCCACTACCCGGGCTGGGCAGCTTTCCGCACCACTGCGAGATCGCTTTGGGGTAATGCTGCGTCTGGAGCTGTACAGTCCGCAGGAGCTATGCCGGATCATCACCCGCAGCGCCGGGATTTTGCAGGTGCCAGTGGAGGAGGAGGGGGCCTGGGAAATTGCCAAACGATCCCGGGGAACCCCTCGCATTGCCAACCGTCTGCTTCGGCGGGTTCGGGATTTCGCCCAGGTAAAGGCCGGAGGAGTCATTACTAAGCATGTAGCAGATCAAGCCCTAACTGCCCTGGAGGTGGATCAACTGGGGCTGGATGCTGTGGATCGCCGTGTGCTGGAGAGTATTATTAAGTATTACGGCGGAGGTCCCGTGGGCCTGGAGACCCTAGCGGCTACTGTTGGAGAAGAATCGGTAACATTAGAGGATGTATGTGAACCCTATTTGTTACAGACGGGATTCTTGCAACGTACCCCCCGGGGGCGTTGCGTGACCCAACGGGCTTATGAGCATCTAGGACTTGCCTATTTCGGTCAAGAACAGTTGAAATTAGACTGATTACATTCTGAGATTCGATCAATTTGCCTGAGAATAGAGAGTAGATGCTGCATGATTATGTCAAACCAAACAAAAAATGGCTTGATTTTTGGGGCATATGGCTGATGTGCCACAATTTGTATAAATTCCTTGACTTCAAAGGCGGAATTCTTTATAATATTGAATGAAAAGTATAGGTAGACAGGTATGAATGAAGAGCAGTCAAATTGGATTAGTAAGAGCGATGCAGATCTTTGCGCCCTTGTAGCCACGGGAGATCGTACTGCAGAGGAGACGTTGGTGCTTCGGTATTCGCGTCTTGTTCGAGTATGCGCCCGGCCCTACTTTCTGGCTGGAGGCGACAGTGAAGACTTGATCCAAGAGGGAATGTTGGGCCTTCTCATTGCTATTCGCGAATTTGATCCCGAACGGAAAGTTGCATTTCGTACGTTTGCCGAACTATGTATCCGCCGCCGCATGATATCCGCAGTCCGCATGGCGGCTGGCGGTAAGCACACGCCTCTGAATACCTATGTTTCTCTTGAGTTGTCCCTCTTCGACGGTGACCAGAATCAAGCGTTCGTTGGTGCGATGCTCAGTCGGCAGGAAAATCCAGAAGATGTTATGATAGGAAAAGAAAAGCTCCAGTGGCTTCGGAAGATGATAGTCGGCCAGCTGACCGAGCTTGAAAACCATATCCTCGGGTTTTACCTGAATGGATTGTCCTATACCGAGATTGCCAAAGAGGTAAAGCGCACCACCAAATCGGTGGATAATGCCGTGCAGCGCATCAGGCGCAAAGTGGCGCGGCAGATTCAGTCCAGCGAATACAGCGAAAGCTGATCGCATATTTTATCAGACCCAGCGGGAGAGAGATTTCGTTCCTGGGTTATCAAGTCGAAGAGAGGGTAAAAGCATGTACGAGGATAAGACACTAGCATGTAAGGAATGCGGCCAGGAATTTGTGTTTTCTGCCGGCGAGCAGGAGTTTTACGCAGAAAGAGGTTTCCAGAACGAGCCTCAGCGCTGCAAGAACTGCCGCGACTCCCGCAAGAATGCAGCTCGTGGGCCCCGTGAGTATTTCACCGCAGTATGCGCATCCTGCGGCGGCGAGGCAAAGGTTCCCTTCGAGCCCAAGTCCGATCGTCCCGTTTACTGTAGCGAGTGCTTCGCACGTATGAGAGAGGCCTAATAGGAACTTGAAATGAACGGTACTGAATTCAGTACCGTTCATTTTTTGCTTTTACATGGCCAAAAGTCAGAAAAAACCTCCAAAAATCAGAAAGTGGTGCGCTATCCTTGCAAAATTGCGGAAAAAAGTATATAATATTAGAAACAAATAATAGGTTAAAATGATATCAATTCTAATAAAGGATTCAGGAGGTGGGAAGGTGTTTCAGGTAGGAGATAAAATTGTTCATCCCATGCACGGCGCAGGTGTGGTTGATGGCATTGTGGAAAAGCAGATTAATGGAATTACCCGAGAGTACTATCTGCTAAAGCTTCCCATCGGCGGCATGATGGTCCTAATTCCCACAGAGAGTAGCGAGGGAATCGGGGTTCGCGCCGTTGTTGCCCCACAGGAGGCGGAACGGTTGCTGGCGGAGCTATCGGAACTCAGGGTGGAGGCGATCCAAAATTGGAATCAGCGCTACCGGGAAAATATGACGAAGCTGAAAAGCGGAAACCTGCGTTCGGTGGCCAGTGTGGTAAAAAGTCTCATGCTGCGGGAAGTGGATAGGGGCCTTTCCACTGGCGAGAGAAAAATGCTACACTCTGCCAAGCAAATCCTGTTATCGGAACTGGTTCTGGTCCAGAGCATTAGCTATGAAGAGGCTGAGGCGCGCATAAACGGGGCCCTTCATTCATAAGATTGTCCAGACAAGCTGTGCTTATATTCCTAGCCGCTTGTGCGTT
>JAGFXS010000054.1 GCA_017861415.1 Bacillota bacterium | reverse complement strand
GTGGATCGGGATCCTGTCTGCGGCTTCTCAGGCATCATCGGGGATCAGTGTCCTGGATGCGGGCGCAAGGAGGATGACGGTGTTCCCTTTGAGCGGATTCGACGGATCACTGGCTACCTGGTAGGCACCTTGGAGCGCTTTAACGACGCCAAGAGGGCGGAGGAGCACGATCGGGTGAAGCACGACGCATAGATGACAACAACCTCCTTAATCAATAGCGCTGCACCCCTGGGAAACGAGTTCCCCAGGGGTGCAGCGCTGCTCTTTTGCCGAGAGAATTTCCGCATTCCATGACGCTACGGACACTAACTTATGACTCAAGGCGAAATAAAGTCAAAATCAATAAGAAAAGAGCGCCGCTGTTGCGGCGCTCTTTTATGGACAGGGTAAAAGAGATTATCTCTCCTCGATCCAATGCTTGCCGATGGGATCCAGGGAAGAATCCTTGTGCATGTTGTGTGCAATCATCAGGGTCTGGTTGCGGTTCTCAACATGCAGGCCGTTCTCGAAGCCAGCTGCGTCAACGTTGATACGCATAGCTTCCTTGGTCAGACGGACAGCCATGGGGTCCTTGGCAGCGATGGTGCGAGCCAGTTCCATAGCAACGGGAGTCAGAGCAGCGCGGTCCTCAACAACGCGGGACACCAGGCCCAGGTTCCAGGCTTCGTCAGCGGTGATGAAGTTGCCGGTGAGCAGCATCTCGTAAGCGCGGCCGGTGCCGATCAGACGGGGCAGCTGATAGGAAGAGCACATGTCAGCGCCGCCGATGCCCACGTTGGCATAGAAGCAGGAGAAGCGAGCGGTCTTGGTGCAGACGCGGATGTCGGAAGCCATGGCCAGGGAGAAGCCACCGCCAGCGGACACGTTGTCGATCATGGCGATCCAGGGCTGGGGAGTCTGGGTCATCTTGAGCTCCATCTCACCAAGCTTGATCTGATAAGCATAGAAGCCGGGAACGGTCTTCTCATACTCGTCGAGGCCTTCCTTGACGTCCAGGCCAGCGCAGAAGCCCTTAGCCTCGTCGCCGCCGTACAGCAGGACAACGCGGACATGATAGAAGTCATCCTTCAGCTTAGCGCACAGGTCGGTCATTTCGTCAACCAGAGTGTGGCTCAGAGCGTTGTAAGCGTTGGGACGGTTCAGAGTGACCTTCATGATGTTGGGTTCGGGCATATCAATGAGAAGGGTCTCATACTTAGGATAAGAGATAGGGGCGGGATACTTAATCGTGTTAGCCATTACTGCATTCCTCCTAAAATAATTTTCAGTTGGCAATTGCCAAATCACGTAATGCAGAGCGCCGTGGTAGTAGCCGACCCGGTATACCCGGGCCGGCCACTGGTGCTCATGGTATATACAAGGAGCGAGTGGCCTCGCCCAGGCATATTGAACCAATCAGTATTTGCGCTGTTCAAGTACAGTGAAGCTTGTTTTAAGCTTACTTCAGGATAAACATACCAAAGATCAGCTTCTGGATGTCGCCGGCGCCCTCAATGTTGGGAGCGATAGCAGCGTCACGCAGGAAACGCTCGACCTGATATTCGTCGCATACGCCGTAAGCGCCCAGGGAGTTGACTGCCATCTGGCAGACCTTGGGAGCCATCTCAGCGGCATAGCCCTTAGCCTGAGCGGTGAAGCTCTGGACATAGCGCATGGTGGCCACGTCGTCGTTGGCGAAGTGGTTATTGTCGCAGATGTCGGCGGCATGCATCAGCAGCAGCTCAGCAGTTTTAGCATAGGTGACCTGCTCAGCGATACGCAGCTGAACGGTGGGGAACTTAGCAATGGACTTGCCGCGATGCAGCTTCTCTCTGCAGTACTTCACAGCCAGGTCGGTAGCGCCCAGCATGTTGCCGACGAACACGGCGGTGAAGCCCAGCTTGCCGTAAGCGGTGGTGCCCAGGAGCTGAGTGAAGCCGTCGCCGTGCTTGCCCAGGATCTGGTCTTCGGTGATGATGATGTCATCCATGAAGATGTCATACACTTCGGAGCCACGATAGCCGATCTTCTCCCAGGGAGAGGAGATGGAATAGCCCTTGCAGAACTTGTCAAAGACAAAGCCGGTGCACAGGGTCTGGCCGTCAGCGCCCTCTTCGTTAGCGAACATGACGATGGGGCCTGCATAAGCGGCGTTGGAGATGAAGCGCTTCACGCCGTTGAGCTTGTAGGTGCCGTCGGCCTGCTTCTTCAGGTTGGTCTTCAGCATCTTGGGGTCAGAGCCGGTCTCGGGCTCGGTGAAAGCGAAGGAAACGATCTGCTCGCCGGAAATACAGGGAGCCAGATACTTCACCTTCTGCTCGTGGTTGGCATAGAGGTCAATAGCCTCAAGGCCCAGCAGCATAACGTCCAGCATTTTGCCGGTGCTGGGGGAAACGCGGGACAGCTCCTTGAGGATGATAGCCTGCTCAATGTGGCCCATGCCCATTCCGCCGTATTCCTCGGGGAAGCTGATGCCGACGAATCCGCTCTCTGCAAAGAGCTTTACCAGGTCTTCGGGGAAATGTTCAGCCTTCTCGATCTCCTCCACGCGGGGAGCGATCGCGTTCTGAGCGACGTCTTTTGCCAGCTCTTCTACCATCTGCTGCTGCTCGTTGAGTGTAAATTCCATAGAAAATATCCTCCTGTATGAATATAGTTGGGAACAGACCTTACAGTAAAAACTTGCCTGACAACCGCAATGAGGACGCACCTATATAGGGCATCCAGTCACAGCATATTTTGGCCAAGCCTGCCTATATTGGCATTATAGCACATCAGGCTGGAAGGTGCATGCTTTAGATTAACCATTTTTAGATTTTTTAGTAATTAATATTAACTACAAAAAGTGAGGGTGTTCCCCACAAGAATTATAAAATATAAACAAAAATGGACACGCAAATTAGGTGAAATATACGAAAAACGAAAAAAGTTTAATAGGGGAAAACTGGAATTTATTTACTTGCCACAGCCCCAATAAAGAGGCGTTTCAATGGGCCGAAAAAGGGATCAAACCCTGGCCAAAGTGCCGATGCGGAGGGCGCAAAACCGAAATGGCTCTCTTGTGTCCGGAGAGTGTTTGTGTTATACTAAATAACTGTGCTTTAAATGAGTAAGATAGCTGTGGAAAGGGGAATCCTGTATCATGCGAATTGCCAATACAGTGAACGATTCTATAGTGGATGGGCCAGGACTGCGGTTTACGGTGTTCACCCAGGGATGTCCTCATGCCTGCCCCGGCTGTCATAATCCGGAGACTCACGACCCAGCTGGTGGGGAGGAAATCTCCGTGGAGGCGCTGGCCCAACAGCTGAAGCAGAACCCTCTCATCGAGGGGCTGACGTTGTCCGGAGGGGAGCCATTTTTGCAAGCGAAGGAATGTGCCCGTCTGGCCAGGGAGGCCCGGGCGCTGGGTCTTAATGTCTGGACCTATACGGGGTTTTTATATGAGCGGATGCTAGCTGCCAACCAGCCGGACTGGAACGCCCTTCTGGCGGAGACAGATGTTCTGGTGGATGGTCCTTATGTAGAGGGGGAGCACTCCTACAACCTGCGATTCCGGGGAAGTCGGAACCAGCGCCTCATTGATGTCCCCGAAAGTCGAGCACGGGGAGAAGTGATCCTTTGGGAGCAAAAGGATTCTCTGAGTCATTTTCTGGTGCCCGAATCGTAAGAGAGTCAGGGCGAAGACATGCCACAAACGAAAGGTGCGACATAGGCTCGCGTAAATTGGATTAAGGCGGGTAGTGCAGGCCGCGGCGGCACGGAAGGAAAGCTATGATGAAAAAACAATTAACAGTGAATGATTTTCGGAAGGCGCTCCAAGGTCGGATTCCCGGCATCCAAGAGAGTCGGGGTGTCTTCGCCATTCTGGTGCCCTTGGTAGAGCTGGATGGGGTACTTCATCTGCTCTTTGAATTTCGGGCGTCCACGCTGCGGCCACAGCCCAGTGAGGTCTGTTTCCCAGGCGGGCGCATAGAGTCGGGAGAGACCCCTGTTGAAGCCGCCATTCGGGAGACCTGGGAGGAAATCGGCATTCCTGCAAAAAATATCGAGGTCATCGCTCCGCTGGATATCATTCAGGAATTCAGCGGTCGGGAGATTCACCCTATTTTGGCCCATATCAAAAACTATACACACGAGTCTCTGAAGATCAACAAGGACGAGGTGGAAGAGGTGTTTCTGGTGCCCCTCTCCTTCCTGCAGGAGCATGCACCTTATCTCTACACCAGCCCGCTGGTTATGGAGGTAGGGGACGACTTCCCCTATGAAAAAATCGGATTTCCAGAGGGCTATCGCTGGCGCCGCGGTAGCGTTGAGGTGCCCATTTATGAATACGAGGGGCATAAAATTTGGGGACTAACCGCCCGGACAGTTCGTTGGCTTTTGAACTATATGGAAAGGGCGGACTGTCTTTGAATGTGGAAAATCTTTTGCAGGATCAGGCCGGCCCCTGTCAGCAGATGGAAAAGGGCGACGGCCTGACCTTGGAGTATTTAGGACAATTTACCCTGCTGCAATCCTCTGCCTGCTTCAAGCTGGGGCGGGACAGTGTACTGCTGTCCCGATTCGCCACCCTGAAGCGGGGCTGGAGGGTTTGCGATTTGGGTTGCGGCGTGGGTTCTCTGCTACTGCTGCTCTCGGAGCGGGAGCGGGAGCTTGTGCGTTTTGGTATTGAAATTGATGCTGCTGCGGCAGATCTGGCCCGGAGGAATCTGGCGGAAAACGGACTGGAGGGAGATATCCGCACTGGGGATCTCCGGGAACGGGATCTCCTGCCGTCGGATGGTTTCCAGCTGGTGATTTCCAATCCGCCGTACTTTCGGGGCGGCTCCTGCGGACCGGCGGGCGTTTCGCCTTGGTGTTCCGGCCGGAACGCCTTCCGGAGCTGTTTGCCGCCCTGGCAGAGGCAAAGCTTGCCCCTAAACGGATTCAGCTTCTCAGCTATCACCGGGATAAACCTCCTTACGCCGTCCTGCTGGAGTCGGTGAAGGAGGGAGGGATTGGCCTTACCTGGCTTCCCACTCGGTATCAGGAAGAATGACAGGAGGGTGGCCTATGGCTGGTACATTATATCTGGTAGCAACCCCCATTGGAAATCTGGGGGACATCTCCCGTCGCATGGTGGAGACCTTGGAGGAAGTGGACTTCATCGCCGCCGAGGATACGCGAGTTACGGTCCGATTGCTAAACCACCTGGGGATTAAAAAGCAGCAGGTACCCTACCATCGTCATAACACCCAGCAGAAGGGGGACCAAATCTTGGAGCGGCTGTTGGCCGGAGAGAGCTGCGCACTGGTCACAGACGCAGGAACCCCGGCCGTCAGCGATCCCGGTGAGGAGTTAGTAGCGCTGTGCGCGGCCCATGGGGTAACAGTGATCGCCATTCCCGGCCCCTGTGCCTTAATCAATGCTCTGGCGCTTTCTGGACTGCCCACAGGCCGATTTACATTTGAGGGCTTTCTGGCTATGAATAAGAAGAACCGGCGCGTTCATTTGAAGGCCCTAGAGGTGGAGGAGCGCACCATGATCTTCTATGAGGCGCCCCACAAGCTACCCACCACCCTCATTGACCTGCGTGACGCACTGGGCCAGCAGCGGCGGATAGCCCTATGCCGAGAGCTTACCAAGCTGCACGAGGAGGTGCGCCGCACTACCCTGGGTGAGGCGGCGACGTATTATACCGCAAACAGCCCCAAGGGGGAGTTCGTTCTAGTGGTGGAGGGTTGTTCTCCGAAGCCGGAGGAGGGTGCAACCCTGGAAGACGGTTTGGAGCGCGTAGATATCCTCTGCCAGGAAGGGACGACCATGCGGGATGCCGTGCGGCAGGTGTCCAAGGAGTTGGACCTGCCCCGGAAAGCACTGTACGACCTGGTGGTGTCTCACCGAGACACAGAGTAGATTTCTGGGAATTTGGTGGGGAATTTGGTATAATATGATAAATTTTCCTTTTGTGCACCCTGTACAAAAGGAAAAGAAATACGAAAAGTATAGGAAATTTTCACGCTATTAATGAAAAAATCTCTGCCGAATAGGCAGAAGGACGCCCTCCCCGCACCTTAGCGGGGAGGGCGTCCTTCTGGTTTGAGACAGATGTCCGGCAGGGGGGGTGCCTGCCGATTTTAGACTTGAGAGAGCTCCTGGAGGCAGACAGTGCAAATGTTCTTCCCTTTGAAGTTGATGACATCTTTAGCTCCGTCGCAAAAAATACAAGCAGGCTGATATTTTTTTAGTACGATGGAGGGGCCGTCTACGTAAATTTCTAGGGAGTCCTTTTCTGCGATGTTCAGTGTCCGGCGCAGCTCGATAGGCAGTACGATCCGACCTAGTTCATCCACTCTGCGAACAATACCTGTAGATTTCATTTGCCAACATCCTTTCCGCTATCAGGTTATAAACCGGCAAATCGATCTTTTAGACTATGCTGACATAAAAGCGAGTTTGCTGAACTGATTATAACATAGAGTAATAAATTGTCAATCAAAAAATGGAAATTATTCAGGGAAAAGGAAGAAATATTTAGAAAAAATGGTGAAAACTAAGAATGTGACAAGAAGCGACAGGATAACTTGGCGTTTCTTGTAAGCTGCACACAAGGTCTAGGTGCATTTTTGAATAAAATAGAACATATAGTGTTCAGTAGCGAAAAAATGTAAGGAAAAAAAGGAAGGGGGAGCAGCAATATGGCTATGGCAATCATCTGGACGGGGATGGTTTGCATCTCACTTCTTTGCGCCGCAGCTACCGGGCGGCTGGAAGTTTTGTCAGCCGCCACCCTAGAGGGTGCCCAGGCCGCGGTGGAGCTTTGCATCTCCATGGCCGGGGTCCTTTGCCTTTGGATGGGCATCATGGAAGTGATGAGGCGGGCGGGGCTGGCGGATAAAATTGCCAAGCTGCTACGACCGGCACTACGGCGATTGTTCCCCGATTTTGCCGAGGACAGGGAAGTGATGGGGAACATAGCGGCAAACGTATCGGCCAATCTGCTGGGGCTGGGAAATGCGGCCACCCCCTTAGGGCTGGAGGCAGCCCGCCGGATGAGTAAGCGGTCTCCCGGCGTTGCCGGGGACAGCCTTTGTATGCTGGTGGTATGCAACACTGCTTCCATCCAGCTGATCCCCACCACGGTGGCAGGGGTGCGCATGGCGGCGGGCTGCGCCACCCCTTTTGATATACTTCCCGCCGTTTGGCTAGCGTCGGCCATTTCCGTGACTGTGGGAATCTGCGCGGCAAAGATCTGCGCCCGGGTATGGAGGGATTAAGGTGAATCTGTTTTTTGCCATGCTGGTGCCTCTTATCATAACGGGAGTCGCCCTATACGGGATGAGTCGACGAGTGGACGTCTACAATGCGCTGATCACGGGGGCTACCGGAGGTCTGGAAATCCTATACCGGATTTTTCCCGCCCTGGTGGGACTCTTGACGGCGGTATATATGCTTCGTGCCTCAGGCGCCCTGGATCTGGCGGCGGTGGCCCTGGGGCCCGTGTTGGATCGTCTTGGTCTGCCTTCGGAGACGGTGGGCTTAATGCTGGTGCGTCCCATCAGCGGCAGCGCGGCCCTAGGGGCGGGGGCGGAGCTCATATCCACCTACGGCCCGGATTCCTACATCGGGCGCACTGCGGCGGTGATGCTGGGTTCCACGGAAACGACCTTTTATACCATCGCCGTGTATTTTGGCGCGGCGGGCATTCGGAGAACTCGCTATGCGGTGCCTGCGGCCCTTTGCGCCGATCTGGCAGGATTTATGGCGGCGGCCTTCGCGGTACGCCTGTTCTTTTAGCGTCAAAAAGCAGCAAAGTATCCCCCTACACAGAAGTCGAATTTTATGGTATCATAATCACCATAAAACGTAGAAAGGGGGAGTTGCGATGGGGATGGGCCTTCATACTAAGTTGGACACGTTCCCCGGCATCGGGCCGGCCCGCGCCCGGGCTCTGGGCAAGCTTGGACTTTACACCGTAGAGGATCTGCTGAGCTACTTCCCCCGAAACTACGAGGACCGCAGTCTCCGCCCGGATATTTTGTCTGCAGGGGAGGATGAACTGGTTTGCTTCCGGGCGCTGGTAACAGAGGGTTTCCGCACCAGCCGTATCCGCCAGGGCATGGAACTGACCCGAGGCAAGGTGGCGGATGACACCGCCCAGGTGATCATCACGTTTTTCAATCAGCCTTATATGGCGGGGCAGCTCCGGTATGGGGAGGAGTATATTTTCTGTGGCAGGCTACAGGGACAGGGCCCCCGGCGGCAGCTGACCAATCCCTACGTGGAACCTCTGGGGGCCGGCCGGCTGGCAGGGGGCATCATCCCGGTGTATCCCCTGACGGCGGGAGTGAGCCAGACCCTGCTGGGTGGGCTGATTCGGAGAGCGCTCCCCGGTGCAGAGGAAATCCCCGAGGTGCTGCCGCCTGAGATTTTGGGGCGGTATCAGCTGGCCCAGGCGGAGTTTTCCTATCGAAACATCCATTTTCCCGAATCTTGGGAGGCCCTGGCGCTGGCCAGGCACCGCCTGATTTTTGAAGAGCTTCTTTGTCTTAGCTTGGGTCTTGCCCTGCTGCGCTCCCGGCGGAGCCGGGGAAAAGCGCCAGCGTTTCATGCGTTGGATCTCACTACCTTTTCTAAGGGCCTGCCCTTCCAGCTCACCGGGGCACAATCCCGGGCGGTGGAGGAGCTAGCAGGAGATCTGGCCCGAGGCGAACCCATGAATCGTTTACTCCAGGGGGATGTAGGCTCGGGCAAGACGGTGGTGGCCGCGGCGGGAGCCTATCTGGCCTTTCAAAACGGCTTTCAGAGCGCGCTCATGGCCCCGACGGAGCTTCTGGCCCGGCAGCATCTTATTACGATGGAAGGTCTGCTGGCGTCCAATGGTCTGCGGGTGGATCTTCTGGTTGGCTCCATGACCGTGGTGGAAAAACGCCGGGTGCGGGAGCGTCTGGCTGCCGGGGAGATCGATCTCCTGGTGGGTACCCACGCGCTGGTTTCCCAGGGGGTGGAATTCTCTCGCCTGGGCCTGGTAATCACCGACGAACAGCACCGATTCGGCGTGCGCCAGCGGGCTGCGCTTTCCGCCAAAGGGGGCGAGATGGGCACCCCCCATGTTCTGGTGATGTCCGCGACCCCCATTCCCCGGACGCTGGCTCTGATGATCTATGGAGAGCTGGATCTGTCCGTGTTGGACGAGTTGCCTCCCGGCCGTACTCCGGTTGCCACCTATATTATGGGAGAGGATAAGCGGCAGCGGCTTTATCGTTTTATCCGTAAGCAGGCTCAGGCGGGCCGCCAGACCTACATTGTCTGTCCCACCGTGGAGGAGGGGGACCTTCTGGAGCTGAAGGCCGCCGAGGAGTATGGCCGCGACTTGCAGGAAAATGTGTTCCCCGACCTCCAAACCGCCGTGCTTCACGGCAGAATGAAGGGACGGGAGAAGGAAGCAGTGATGGCGGCCTTTCTTCGGGGGGAGATTGCGGTGCTGGTCTCCACCACGGTGATCGAGGTGGGGGTGGACGTGCCCAACGCCACACTAATGGTAATTGAAAATGCAGAACGTTTCGGACTATCTCAGCTGCACCAGCTTCGGGGCCGGGTGGGGCGCGGCAGCGAGGCGTCCTACTGCATTTTGGTAACGGAGAGTAAGGGTGAGACGGCCCGGGAGCGCCTCCGGGCCTTGGCGGCCACCAATGACGGCTTTCTCATCGCCGAGGAAGATCTGCGTCTGCGGGGCCCCGGTGATTTCTTTGGCTCTCGCCAGCACGGCTTGCCCCAGCTTCAGATTGCCAGTCTTGCCGGTGATATGCGAGTACTCAGTCAAGCTCAAGAGGCCGCAAAAGTCCTGTTGGAGGAGGACCCCATCCTGGAAGCCCCCCGCCACAGCCCCTTGCGAGACAAGGTTTGGCATCTCTTTGAAGAGAGCCGGGACAGCTTTTCTTAACAGATCCGGCAGAAAAGTGAAAAGAAATTGCAAAACCCTCTTGCAATTTTCTAAAAAAGAAGGCATAATAGGTTGGCACTCTGTAGTCGAGAGTGCTAACCTATTGCTTTTGAGGAGTGATTGGATGAAAAAGAAACAATTTAAGGCCGAGTCCAAACGGCTGATGGATCTCATGATCAACTCCATCTATACACACAAGGAGATTTTTCTGCGGGAAATTATCTCCAACGCCAGCGATGCTGTGGATAAGCTGGCCTACCGGGCTCTCACGGATGAAGGTGTGGGCCTCGGGCGGGAGGATTTTGAGATCTTGGTGAAGGTGGACGAGGCTGCCCGGACCATTACCGTATCCGATAACGGCATCGGTATGGATAAGGAGTCTCTGGAGCAGAATCTGGGCACCATCGCCAAATCCGGTTCCTATCAGTTCAAGCAAGAGACCGAAGCAACCGACGAGGCGGAAGTGGACATCATCGGCCAGTTCGGCGTGGGCTTCTATTCCGCCTTCATGGTGGCGGACAAGGTGACGGTGATTACCCGGGCCTACGGTACCGATGAGGCGTGGCGCTGGGAATCCGAGGGTGTAGAAGGCTATACCATGGAGCCCGCCCACCGTGACGCCCCCGGCACCGATGTTATCATGAGCCTCAAGACGGATGGGGAGGAAGAAGATTACAGTCAGTATCTGCGCCCCCATACTCTTTCTCAGCTCATCCGCAAGTATTCCGATTACATCCGCTATCCCATCAAAATGGAGATGGAGTCCCGCCGGATGAAGGAAAAGCCAGAAGATGCCGGAGAGGACTACCAGCCCGAGTATGAGACCATCCGGGAGATTAAAACCATCAACTCCATGGTGCCCCTGTGGCAGCGCCCCCGCAGTCAGGTCACCCCTGAGGAGTATCACTCCTTCTACCGCGAGAAGTTTATGGACTGGGAGGAGCCGCTGGTAGTTTCCCACATCGCCGCCGAGGGCAATCTGGAGTACAAGGCCTTAGTCTATGTGCCCTCACACGCGCCCATGGATTACTATACCGCCGATTATAAGCACGGTTTGCAGCTGTACTCCTCGGGTGTTATGATTATGGAGCGCTGCGAGGCCCTGCTTCCCGACTACTTTGGCTTTGTCCGAGGTGTGGTGGATTCTCCCGATGTATCCCTGAATATTTCCCGGGAAATGCTCCAGCATGACCGTCAGCTGAAGGTCATTGCAGGTAATTTGGAGAAGAAGATCAAGAATGAGCTTGTACGGCTCATGAAGGATGAGCGAGAAAAGTATGAGAAGTTCTGGGAGGCCTTCGGCATCCAGCTGAAGTATTCCGTTATGGGTGGCTACGGGGCCAACAAGGATAAACTCTCCGACCTTCTGCTGTTCTGGTCCTCCCATGAAAATAAGCTCACCAGCCTTGCCGAGTACCGGGAGAGACTGCCGGAATCCCAGCAATTTGTCTACTACGTGGTGGCGGACAGCGTGGAGCGGGCGGCCTCTCTGCCCCAGGCGGAGCGGGTGCTGAAGGCCGGTTTTGAGGTGCTTTATCTTACCGCCGAGGAGGATGAATTCCTTATTCAGACACTGGGTGAGTTGGAGGGCAAACGCTTCCTCTCCGTGTCCAGCGAGGAGGCATTGCCCGTCACCGAGGAGGAAAAGGCCAAGGTGGAACAGGCCCAGCAGGAGCACAAGGCGGTTCTGGATTTTGTGAAGGATACACTGGGAGACAAGGTCAGCGCTGTGCGCATCTCCAAGATCCTTCAGAGCGGTGCGGTGTGCCTAGTGGCGGACGGCCCGGTATCCATTGAAATGGAGCAGTATTTCAAGAAAATCAACGCACCCATGCCTATGACCGCAAACCGCGTGCTGGAGCTCAATGCCGCCTCCTCCGTCTTCGCTGCTCTGCGCCGTGCCTATGAGTCGGATCGGGACAAGGCTGCCCAATATGCGGAGCTGCTGTATAACCAAGCCCTGCTCATTGCGGATCTGCCTTTGGAGAACCCGGTTCGTTACACCGAGCTGGTGTGTAGCTTGATGCAGTAAAATTTCATCCGCCTATACAAAATGAAACCGCCCTTCAGAAAGCAACTGCTTTCCGAAGGGCGGTTTGTGTGTTACTTGGGCTTAACGATCATCATATCGCAGTTGTGGAGCAGTCCCCGGGAAAGCCAAAGGAGAGCCACAGCA
The DNA here is from genome assembly GCA_017861415.1 of Bacillota bacterium. Taxonomy (GTDB): domain Bacteria; phylum Bacillota; class Clostridia; order Oscillospirales; family Oscillospiraceae; genus Evtepia. The sequence continues at coordinate 1,319 of JAGFXS010000054.1, read as the reverse complement.
ACCAACAGCTCCCAAGCGGATAAGGCGGTGAGACCGGAGAGAATTCCCGCTTCGCCGCCAATGGTAAACCCAAAAAATAGGGCAAGAGCCAAACCGGGGGCCAGGGCGATGAGTACCATAAACATATAGAGCACCACCAGGATACCTTGGGACATCTGTCCCCCAGTCCAGCGTAGTGTGACGAAGTTGATGCCAAGCAGAAACAGAGTGAACAGCACAAAGGTGAGCCAGGCCATCAAGATGTGAATCAAAGACAGGTCCATGATCACGCCCGGGATGATTAGGTACAGGATACCCTCCAGCATGGTCTTGAAGACCACCTCCATATTGGCCCAGAAAAGCTTTTGAAGAGGCGCGGCGGGAACCAGATAAATGTGGTGACTGTACAGCTCCAGAAGGCCCTTACCGGTGCCCACCAGAAACATTTGAATCCATAGGAGGATCTGCAGGATCATGATCAGGTTGGCGGGGTCTCCTTTGCTCTGGAACAGAGCCATGATGATGGCACCAGCGCCGATGAGCAGGCTGGAAATGCCGAAGAATCCGAAGTAGTTCTGGCGAAAGACCTCTCGCAGGTGCTTATAGAAAAAGGCGTTAGCACCAAAGCCACCCACACCGGTGCGAGCAACCCGAACCTGTCGCGAGGAGAGTCCCGCCGTGGCATTGACATTTCCCTCGGCGGCGGCCAGCTTTTTCTGAAAGGCGGTTTCCGTTGCCACCAGCACATCCTCGTAGTAGTCCTGCTTTGTCCGCAGGATGTAGAGGACGATGCCCCCACAGGCTGCCAGGGTGAGGAGGAAGAGTCCTGCCCCCACGGTGAAGTTGCCCGCCAGAAGGGCAAAAGCGCCCTTTGTCATCCAGCCGGCCACGGGCACCAAAGCAAGAAGGGGTGAGGCCACGGCGGCCTGGAGGGCGGCTAAGGTATCACCGGTCTTCAGGAAGGTAATGGCCAGTACTGCGACAACGGGGACAAAGGTGAGAACGGCTACAATCCGCACCGTCATCTTTTTCCGGAGACTGCCGTGGGTGAAGATATAGATGATCAGGGAGAGGATGGTGGAGGCGATGACGCCCATCATGGCTGCCAATAGGAGCAGCACCATGCCACCTCCGTCGATGCCGAATTGACGCAGGGTTGTGCTTTGAAAAAGAATAAAGAAACAGGCCAAAAAGGAGATTTTAGCCAGACGGAAGATGCCGTAGAGCAAAATTCTGCCCTGATCCACGGGGGAGACGAACAGGAAGTTCACATCATTCATATCGAAGATGGTGTCTCCCGAGGTGAGTCCCTTCTGCAGGCCAATGAAGAAAAACAGGGA
>JAGFXS010000053.1 GCA_017861415.1 Bacillota bacterium | reverse complement strand
GTTTTCCCATTTGAAAACTTTATTGGGCAAAGGCGGATCATTATCAGAACGTTATAAGAGAGCTCTGCCGATGCTTACATAGAGTTCATTTGTCAGGAAAAGGAACATTTAGTCCGTAACCCACAGTATACCACATAAGGCCGTCCTGCTCTTCATCTACAATGAATGTTAGTTGGTACAATACATTTTCATCCGCTGCAATGCTAAGACGGTTGAAATCTTTGTCAAAATAGTAGGATGTCACAACGGGAGATATCCAGCTTGCATTTGGGGTGTTCAAGTACCCCTCCCCTTCTTTAGCAGATTCCTTTGATGGAGCAATTGGGTATGTTTCACCTTCCCCGTACTTTGCGACAATATCCGACATGGAAGCTCCGTAACTTAGTCCATGTTTGATATTCCAATGAGAAGGGCCTGGTGTTACATCAGCAAAAATGCCACAAGACGAAATAGAAGTTGGCGTTTCACCCTCGTAGCAGACCACAATGAAGTCCTCTCCTGTGCCATAAGAGACATATTTTGAACTCGAAATAACTGTATAAGGAACCAAGGATTCGTCAGCTCCAACTAAAACAAGTTCCTGCTCAGTACCCGGACCGAGCTTCTTTTCGATAGTTTCCCTAGTCATGTCTAACGAGATAGTCTGCCCTGTTGCTTTATTGTACATAGAGTTAATTGCAATGTCGTCTGGTGTCGGCGTTTGCCCGCAGCCAGCCAAGGCGCAAACAAAGAGTAGCGTGATCAACAAGTTAAGAAACCATTTCATGTTTTATCTCCTTTTACATGTCGCCGAAGATTTGCCAAAAATGAGGTCGTGATTGCAGTAAGTGTTAGAACGGTCAAAACATCACCGCCAAAGAAATGACAAATCCCATCGGGACCCGCTCATGGTTACTTTGTGACACTATTAGAGCGCCAGTATATATACTTATTGTAATATCTCCTCACAAAAACAAAAATACATCGTTGAACACCTCCCATTTCGTCTTTCATATTATCTTGCCTTCAAAATGCCACCCTTCTCATATGCTCCAACCAGCTCGGTGAAATATCTACTAATATATGGCCAACCTACCCCAAAAACTGACATTTTTTCAAAACATTTTCCCAGCATTGAGAAAATCTGTTATTTAAGCTATAATTATAAATCACAGATCAAAAATTTGAAAGGGTGATAGTGTGCCACCAGAGCAGGATAAATTTATTGAAGACCTACACCACTTGTATTTTAATAAACTCACCTTTTATGCAATGTCAGTACTGCGGGACTCAACTAGAGCCCAAGACGTTGAAAAGCAATGATGTGTTTTTACGAAAAGTCCATTTTATTCAACATTTGGAGGCATTGGTATGCATTCCTTTTTTGATTACGTTTTGGATTTCTTGTTCCCATCCAACTGCCCCTGCTGCCGCCGAATTCTCTCGCATAGCCGAATGCTGGTCTGCGAGCGCTGTTATCCTGATCTGCCCTGGTTATCGGAGGAAGATGTCCTGCAGCAGGGAGAGGGCAAGTCTCACTGCGTTTCGGCAGGCTGGTTTTCGGGCAACCTGCGGGAGATCATCCATGCCTATAAATTTGAGGGGTATCGTCAACTAGCTGCACCTTTAGCAGGTCCACTGGCACAGCAGATCAACCGCCACTATGGCGATGCCTTTGATCTCATCACTTGGGTTCCCATCTCCACAAAGACCCTAAAGGCCCGAGGCTACGATCAGTCCCGGCTTCTGGCAGAGGCCCTTGCAAAGGAACTGGGCAAATCGACTTTTCCCCTGCTCCAAAAAAGTCGGCACACACCCGCCCAGTCCTCCCTCTCCTCTCCGGCGGAGCGCCGCTCCAACGTCATGGGAGCCTTCGCCCCAATAGAGCCCGCCGCTATTGCCGGACAACGCGTCCTCATCGTAGACGACGTCATCACCACCGGCGCCACTTTGGCGGAGGTAGGAGGGATTCTGCACCGTGCAGGCGCGGCCAAGGTGTTGTGCGCTACCCTTTGCCGCACGCCCGCTGCGGCAAAATCCCCGCTCAAAACCAAGTAATTTCTCTATTGCCGTCCTTTCGCCAAACCTCGCCGTAAGGCCGGTGGTATAGTTTTCCGTAGGAAATGTAGCCTTACTTACGGAAAAGGGTGTTGCATATGGGCATTAGCCTGGGTCGCTTTTGGCGCTTTGGAAAGGATATTTGCATAGATCTGGGTACTTCCTCCATTCTGATCTATGTAAAGGGCCGGGGCTTGGTTTTGACAGAGCCGGCCCTGCTGGCTGTGGACAAGCTCAGCCGCAAGCTACTCAAGACCGGCGAAGAGGCCAAAACATTATTGAATCAGACCCCTGGTTCTTTGGCGGCCTTCAGGCCCTTGCGCCAGGGTGTAATCTCTGACTATGACAAAACGGTGGAGATGCTACGGGCTTTTCTACAGAAAGCCCATGCCACCGGCCTATTTCGTCCCCGGCTGCTGGTGAGTCTGCCCCCGGGCAGCACCGAGGTAGAGGCCCGGGCCGTCATTGATGCTGGGCTTCAGGCTGGTGCCAGACAGGTACGGCTGCTGGAGCAGCCTCTTGCTGCGTTGTTGGGCGCTGGTGTGGATATCACCGGCCCTTACGGTCACATGGTGGTGGATGTGGGAGGCGGTACCGCGGATATTGCCGTGGTCTCTCTGGGACAGATCATGGCAGCTGCTTCTCTGAAGGTGGCGGGAGACCAGTTTGATGAAGCTATTGTAAAGTATATCCGTAACCGCCACCAAATCCTCCTTGGTGTTCACGCGGCGGAGCTGATCAAATGCAGCATCGGCTGCGCCATTCCCTTGTCTCCGGAGGAGACTATTGAAACGCGCGGCCGGGATTTAGAAACCGGCCTGCCCAAAACCCTAATCATCACATCTACTGAGGTGGCGGAGGCTCTAGAGTCCCCCATCCAGCAGGTTCTGGAGGGAATTTCTGAGGTGCTGGAGCGTACGCCCCCGGAGTTAATCTCGGACATCGCCCAGGAGGGGATCTTGCTCACCGGCGGCGGTATTCTGCTCCGAGGCTTAGACCGGCGTATTGCCGCCAGCTGCGGTCTGCCCGTTCATCTGGCAGAGGCCCCCACTACCACCGTGGTCTACGGTTTGGGAAAGGCCTTAGATTCTGCCTTTGACAATCGAACAGGCAGAACTTGATGTAATATTACAAACAATAACCCCTTCTGCGAGGAATTGATCCTCTCAGAAGGGGTTTCTACTCTGTTATAGGGCACTTTGCAGCGCCTTGGCCAATTGGTCGGGACAGGAGGTCTTCTTCAAGCCGCAGCGTATCCCCGCCAACAAGGGAATCACCTCCGCTACGGGGCGCTCCTCCGCCAGCCGGGCGAGACCCTGTAGATTTCCGCTGCAGCCCCCGTCAATGTGGATGGATTGGATCATACCCTTCTCCACCTCAATGGTCATGTCCCTGGAACAGACACCCTTGGGGCGGTACCGAATCGTCATACTCTCAGCTCCCTTCCCGAATCTCAGGCTCCGAGTATAGCAGACTCCCGCCAAAAAAGCAAGGGTGCGTGTCAGTACCGAGGGCCGGATTCTTCTCCTTGCTCAAAGGCTTGAATATAAACCAACTTCTCGTTGTTCCTGCTGGTCCGGTAATCCGCGGAAATCACCGCCTCAATGAATGCGCTGCCCCCTGGTTCCACCACAACTACCTTAACGCCCAGAGAGGCCTCCACTTCTTGGACAGTGACGTCATCTAGAAAGATTTGCTCGCCCGTTCGGAGCATGTTGGCGGGTATGTGCAGGCTTTCTCCCAATGGTTCCCCCCGCTGCTCTCGCTCCTTCAGCTGTCGGATTAGATCCTGCCCGGTGATCAGTCCCGAAACGGTGATGGTCTCTCCAAAGAAGTCGTTGCGGATACAGGCCACATGGATGCAGACCCCAGGGAACACCTCCATAATTCGGTCAGCCAGATTTTTGATCACAGGATACGCAAGGGTACCAGTTGCCATGGTGAGAGTTTTTTTCAGCTCACCGCTCCGGCGCAGTCCACGGATCTCCTCCCTGATCTGCTCCAGCGCCTCGTCAAACTCATCTAAGAGCAGCCGCATCATCCCCACGCCGTTTTCAAGCTGAACATATCCGTCGTACCGGGCGTCCTCCGGGAACTCCCGCCCTGCGTTAATATACCATTCGTCGCTGGCGTGGACAAAGTGAATGCCATACTGCTTATAAAATGCATTCTGCCTACTCTCGATCATATCGATGACAGCTCCGGCCTCTTCCTGGCAAAACAGCTCCAACGGAAACAGGCCCTCTCGGTACTTGGTGATCCCCGCGGGCACCACCGAAACGCTTCGAAGCACAGGCAGGTAGGCGGATAAGTCGTCTATGGAGCGGGCAAGTTCTGCACCGTCATTGACACCCTTGCACAACACGATTTGTCCGTTCATCTCAATGCCGGCCCGGTACAACATGTCCATATATTTCAGCTTTTCTCCCGCGAAACGGTTGTTAAGCATTTTGCAGCGGAGCTCCGGATTGGTAGACTGCACGGAGATATTGATGGGGGAAAGGTGGAGCCGGATAATCCGCTGGATATCCTTTTCCCGCATATTGGTGAGCGTAATGTAATTCCCTTGCAGAAAGGACAGCCTGGCATCGTCGTCTTTAAAATACAGCGTCTCCCGCATGCCCTTCGGCATCTGATCGATGAAGCAGAACAAACATTTGTTGCTACAGGAGCGATAACAACTCATGAGGCTGTTTTCAAACTCAATCCCCAGATCCTCATCCTCGTTTTTTTCGATCTCCAAAAGCCACTCGTCCCCGTCTGGCTTTTGGATCAACACTTCAATAAATTCATCTTTAATCAGATATCCGTAATCAAGCACATCCTCGATTTCTTCCTGGTTGATGGCCAGAAGCAGATCCCCCGGCTCAATCTCCAGTTCCTCTGCAATGGAATCGGGCTGTACACATTTAATCAAATGCCCTTGTTGGTCATGTTTTTTCAAAGCTATGTTCCTTTCGACCGGCGTTGCGACTTCTTCTATACAGGTATCACCCGAAATCATCTTTTATTATACCGTTGATACCTATCAAAGTCCATGGTCATTCGTCCCACATTTTAAGCTGGCCAAAATATTATCACTTCGCATTAACGGAATAAAGCCTTCTTATTTATTGACGCTTTAGGCACCAATAAATAAGAAGGCTTTAAATTTATATTGTCTCAGCCCTGCTTGCGCTGGAGCACCAGCCGGTCTGCGATCATGGCGATAAACTCAGAATTGGTGGGTTTGCCTTTGGAATTGGAAACGGTATAGCCGAAGTACTTTTGCAAGGTCTCCAAATCGCCCCGGTCCCAGGCTACCTCGATAGCATGGCGGATGGCCCGTTCCACCCTTGAGGCGGTGGTGCCAAACTTCTTGGCCACCTCGGGGTAGAGGATCTTGGTGACGGCATTGATTACATCCATGTCTTCCACCGTCATAATAATAGACTCCCGGAGGTATTGATAGCCCTTAATATGGGCCGGCACGCCAATCTCGTGAATAATGCCGGTAACTTGGGTCTCCAAATTCTGACGAACCGGAGAAGGATTGGTCACCACAGGAATCACATCTTCCTTCCAGCTCTGGTTGGCCAATAGCCGAACCCGCTCAATCACGGAACTTAGTCGGCAGGGCTTCATCATGTAATAGCTGCCCCCTCTGGCAGCTACCTGATCTGCCACACAGCCTCTTGCGAAGTTGGACAGAATCAGTGTGCTGTAAGTACCTTTGGGCAGGGCATCCAACACATCCATACCATCCATGCGCCCCAGTACCAGATCCATCACAATGACATCGGGGGCCAGTTCCGCAGCCATGCGTACCAGTTCCTGTCCATCTCCCACCTGGGCGACCACCTCAAAATCTTCCTCCGCTCGAAGGGCCTCCGCTAAAATCCCCCGAAATTCCTCGCTTGCATCTCCGACTAAGATCCTTTTCCTGTTTTCCATTGACTACATCCCTCTCTTCCAAAAAGCAGTGTTTCTGCGTCACCTGCTATTTTACGTTCTTTTACTATCCCATCTGAATAGCTTAACCATAATTTACCACAATCGGACAGGAAAAACAAGTTCGATTTAGGAATATTTGGAAAAACCGTTCTTCAAAAATTTCCCAGTTTCGACCAGAGTCGGTTTTCCGTATCATATCACATACTTTTTGAAAATAAAAGTATTTTTGTCAATATTCTTGTCGAAAATGCCAGTGATTTCGTATAATTTGCAAGAACATCTAGTCTGGATGTCATTTCTGCAATTTTCTATTTACGATTTTCTTTCTGAATGTTATGCTAGAAAGGTTAGGGGATTGCCGATTCTACAAAACGGCCTTCTCAAGTATTCCCCAGATAAAGGATGATGGACGATGAAACAGCTTATGTTGGGCAACGCAGCCGTGGCCCGCGGCCTGTACGAAGCCGGCTGTGCTCTGATTTCCAGCTACCCCGGCACACCTAGCACGGAAATTACCGAGGAAGCCGCACGATACGATGAAATCTACTGTGAGTGGGCCCCCAATGAGAAAGTGGCTATGGAGGTCGCCTTTGGCGCCGCTTTGGCCGGCAAGCGCAGTGCCTGCGGAATGAAGCACGTGGGCCTTAATGTGGCGGCAGATCCGCTGTTTACCGTTTCCTATACCGGTGTGAACGGTGGTATGGTGATTTGCGTGGCAGATGACGCCGGCATGCACTCCTCTCAGAACGAGCAGGACTCCCGCCACTACGCCATCGGGGCCAAAGTTCCTATGCTGGAACCGGCGGACTCTGCCGAGGCTTATGAATTTACCAAGCTGGCCTTTTCTCTCTCCGAGGAGTTTGATACGCCTGTGCTGCTGAAAATGTGCACTCGCGTCTCGCATTCTCAGAGTATCGTGGAGACGGGTACCAGAGAGGATGTCCCCGTTAAACCATACATAAAGAATATAGAAAAATATGTCATGATGCCCGGCTACGCCAAGCTCCGTCATCCCATCGTGGAGGCAAGAACCGAGGCCCTCACCGCTTACGCCGAAAAAACGCCCTTAAACCGGGTGGAACTGGGGAACACCTCTGTGGGCATCATCACCGCCTCCACCTCCTACCAATATGTACGGGAGGTTTTTGGCGAGAGCGCCTCTGTTTTAAAGCTGGGACTTGCCAATCCCCTCCCTCGTCAATTGATCCTGGATTTTGCCGCCAAGGTTGACCGGCTCATTGTGGTGGAGGAGTTGGATCCCATTATTGAAACACATTGTCGAAACTTGGGCCTAGAGGTCATGGGAAAGGACGCCATCCCCATGGTGGACGAGCTCTCCCAGTTTATCCTGGCAGAGAAGCTGGGGCAGCCTGTGCCCCACGGTACCCCGTTGGATGTGGCTATCCCAGGCCGTCCCCCCGTCATGTGCCCAGGTTGCCCCCACAGAGGTATTTTCTACGCCCTTTCCAATAACAAGTGCCGGGTGATGGGTGATATCGGCTGCTATACCCTAGCTGCCATCGCCCCCCTTTACGCCATCGAGGCCTGCGTTTGCATGGGTGCCTCTATCAGCTCTGCCCATGGCTTTAACAAGGCTTTGGGTGCCGAGGCCGAGGGCAATACTGTGGCCGTTCTGGGGGACTCCACCTTCATGCACTCCGGCATGACAGGTCTGGCCAACATCGCCTATAACCAGAGCAACTCTACGGTGATTATCCTGGACAACTCCACCACAGGCATGACTGGCCATCAGCAGAACCCTACCACCGGCTACAACATCAAGGGTGACCCCGCCGGCAGGATTGATTTGGAATCTCTCTGCCGGGCCATGGGCATCCGCCGGGTGCGGGTCATCGACCCCAACGATCTGGCCCTCTGTGATGCTGCCCTCAAGGAAGAGCTGGCCGCGCCAGAGCCCTCGGTTATCATCACCCGCCGCCCCTGCGTCCTTTTAAAGCATGTAAAAACCGCATCGCCCCTTGTGGTGGATCACGAGGTTTGTACCGGCTGCCGCGCCTGTATGAAGATTGGCTGCCCAGCCATTGCCTTCAGTAATAAAAAGGCTACCATCGACCCCACCCAGTGCGTGGGCTGCGATGTCTGTATCCAGCTCTGCCGCTTTAATGCCATGGGCAGAAAGGAGGGCGTCTGATGTCTACCAATGTTATGATTGTTGGCGTGGGTGGTCAGGGTTCTCTCCTAGCCAGCAAGCTTTTAGGCCGCCTGCTGATGAATCAGGGACTGGACGTTAAGGTCTCAGAGGTGCACGGAATGAGCCAGCGGGGCGGCAACGTGGTTACCTATGTCAAGTTCGGGGACAAGGTCTACTCTCCGGTGATTACTCGTGGCGAGGCGGACTTCATCGTCTCCTTTGAAAAACTGGAGGCCGCCCGATGGGTGGAATGTTTAAAACCCGATGGACGAATCATCGTCAGCACCCAGGAGATTCCTCCCATGCCCGTCCTCACCGGGCAGGCCAAATACCCGGAAGACCTTATCGGCATGATGCAAAACAGAGGCTTCCAGGTGGACACGGTGGACGGCCTGGCTCTGGCTAGCGAAGCCGGCTCCTCCAAGGCTGTAAATCTAGTGCTCATGGGCGTCCTCTCCAAGTATTTCTCCTTCCCTGAG
>JAGFXS010000140.1 GCA_017861415.1 Bacillota bacterium | reverse complement strand
AGGTCAGAAAAGCGGACTCATTGTCTGCGCATGGTGCTCGAGACATCTCGGCATCATGAAAGGCGCCGAAGGTGTTTCGCACGGGATCTGTCTCGATTGCAAGACGAGGGAGCTTGCACGTTGGGGACTCAGCAACCCGTTGGCGGGAAGTCACGGCGCTCATCATGGTGGCCCTCCCGTGGCAGGGGTGAGAATGGGGTGAGGGCGTTGGGTATCGGCAACCATATAACCTCCCGTCGAGACGTAGATGCAACGCAGGATAGGAGACACGAGCGGCGCACAGGATCGCTTTTTATGTTGGACGGTTCCCCGATCACAACCAATTAGAGAACTTCTTTGACCATGAGGAGCTCGCATCATGAAAAGAGTGGAACCCTTCGGAGGTGTGGAGAGGGAGATGGAGAGGTTCATGGTTAACCTCTACAAAAGGAGCATCCGAAAAGGTGGACGGAACCCTAAGAATCTGAAGGGCAATTGGTCCGAGGCTGGTGCCATCTTGCAGGCCCGTCTTGGGAAGGTGACGCGGACGGCAGAGGAGAACAAGCACAGGCTTGTCACCCTCTACCGCATCGCAGTTGATGAGGTGAGAGCTGACCTGAGCTGAAGGTGCTCTCGATACCGGGCAGGACCCACTTCCCCGTTAAGGCACTTGCGGGTTTCTTTTCACCATCTTCTCTTTTCACTCGTCCAGGGGCGCAGGGGGAGGGGCCAACCATGGATATGATCGATCGGATCAATTCCTGCCGGTCTTTCGCCGAGGGCCATTGTCGGCACCAGCAGCTGATGGAGCGGCTCTATTTAATCTACCAAATCTTCGAGGCCGAGCAACTCCTGAGGGCGAAAGCTTGTTGTCGCTACTGTGGGGATTGGTCCAGCCGCATGTCGCTTGCGGCAGGGCCGCCAGACAGGTTGAGGTGCAGTAATGCTTGATGCGAAGCCTCACACTCTCGTTTCCTTTCGCCTTAGTGCGTGAAAATATTGCTCGCAAAACGACTGGGCACGAAGAGAGTGGTGACGTTGATGCCAACGTTGCTTCGGCTGGAACTTTAGAGTCTCCTCCATCCCCCTTGCTATCGAAAGCGCTCCCGCGCAGGGACTGAGGGAGAAAAGGGAGCCTTCCCAAGGAGCGTGAAGTTACGATCTTAGAAAAGGCCTCCTCCCTGCTTCGGATGACCAACCGGAAAGGTAACCATTGAGCATACGGGTTCTCCTTGTCGATGACCACGATCTGATGCGAGAGACCGTCCGCTCTTTCTTGGAGAGCCTGCCGGGGCTCGAGGTGGTCGGCGAAGCGGAAAACGCTCGCGTGGCGGTCCAGCTTGCGAGAGATACGAAGCCCGTCGTCGTGGTCATAGGTTCATTCAGACTGGGCTGCTAAATTGAAAATAATGGGCGCCACTTTACAACGGAAGGGAGCTTCGTATGGATATGACAGGACAGGCAACGGCAACAGAGGCTGAGGTAGAAAAGGGCATCAGAGGAAAACTGGTGGAAGACCTTAAAGCGGTAGTAGCCGATGCGGACGAACTGCTGAAGGCCACCGCCAGCCAGACCGGGGAGCGGATCGCGGCGGCGCGAGCCAAGGCGGAGGAATCGCTGAAGGCAGCCAAGGTTAGGCTCGCCGAGCAGGAAGGAGCGGTGATGGGAAAGACCAAGGCGGCCGCGAAGGCCACCGAGGACTACGTGCGGGCCAATCCCTGGAAGGCCGTGGGAATCGCCGCGGCGGTTGGCTTCGTCCTCTGCCTCCTGGCCACACGCCTTGGGCAGTCCGTTATAGAGGCGGGGGAGACGGTGATCATCCAGGGGAGTCGGGCAATACGGGGCCTTGGGAAGGGGCTGCAGAAGCCCTTCAAATAGTATCGGTGGCTTGGTCAAAAGTATGCGGAACGGAGAATGGAGATTTCGGAATGTCCAGGCAATAATCTTTTCGGTATCCATAGTATCGCCCAAGGAAGGCCCTTTCAAGCAAATTCTATCCAGAGATAGAATAGTTCGAATAAAAAGAAGGGTTAGGTCCATCACATTAGCAAGGCGCCGAACATGCTGTAAACCATTTTTGTCGTTCTCTTAATTTTGTGGCTGCTGAGATTGATGACCGGCTACACGATGGGTGGAGTCATTCACATCCTCCTGGTCATCGCCATCGTCGTGGTGCTGGTCCGCGTTATCCAGGGGCGAAAACCAACGTAACCATTTGGACCCATGCCGGACAAGATGAGGTGTTTACAGAAAGGAGTAACTGCTATGAAAAAGAGGAATAGGGTTGTCGGCTATTTTGTCCTTGTTATGCTCATCGCCAGCTTTATGGCCTGTGATTCGACATCCAAACAGGAAGGTGCGGGTGAATACGTTGACGATTCGGTCATTACGACCAAAGTCAAATCTCTGCTTGCAGCTGATGATTTTCTCAAGTCGTTCGAGATCAGTGTTGAAACTTACAAGGGCACCGTTCAGCTGAGCGGCTTCGTTGATTCCCAAAAGGCCATCGATAAAGCGGGTGAGATCGCCAGAGGCGTCAAAGGGGTCAAATCGGTAAAGAATAATCTGAACGTGAAGAAATAGGCAGCCGTTATCCTTTGCCGTGCCGGTCACGCATTTCCGAGCAACACGGTGAGAAAAACCTTGTCGTTCGAAGGTCAGGGAACGTCTCAACGGCAACCGTTATTAGAGGACGCGCATGATCAACCGGCCGGAAAGGACTCGTTGATTGAACACGTCAGCGACATAAACGGCGTGAAGAGTGTAAAGAACCGGATGACCAACGGGTAGTCCGAGTCCAAGACGAAAGAGACCGTATGATCACTGCCGGCTGGTATGGTGATGCAATAGCCGGCAGTGGGAATGAGCAATCAGAAAGGAGGATCACATGTTGTGGACAATCGCTGCGGTGCTGGTAATTTTGTGGCTGTTGGGGCTGGTGACCGGCTATACGCTGGGTAATTTTATTCATGTCCTGCTGGTCATCGCAATCGTTGTAGTGTTGATTGGGGTCATTCAGGGGCGAAGATCTGTATAAATGATTTGCTCATTTAAACGTGCCCGGTTAGTTCGATTAACGCTGCAATCTAAAATAAGAGGAGAAAAATGAAGAACGCTATTTTAATGGACGCCA
>JAGFXS010000139.1 GCA_017861415.1 Bacillota bacterium | reverse complement strand
GCTTGACAGGGGAGCAAAATTCCTATATAATTTTGCATGCAAACCAAAAATGGAATGCACTTCGGCAAAGTTTTTCCACCCTCTTGCAGGAGAAGCCGGCCGTAGTTTTGTCAAAATGAAAAGAAGTTTAATTAATGAATTGGAGGTTATCTTTGTGAAAAAAGCTTCCCGCTATCTGGCTCTTGCACTGACCGGGCTGATGATCACCGCCCTGGCCGCCTGCGGCGCTCCCAAGGAAGAGGCCAAGACCTATGTGATTTATTCTGACAACGCATTTGCTCCCTTTGAATATCTGGACGAGGCAACCGGCAAGCATGTTGGCCTGGATATGGACATCATGGCTGCCATCGCCGAGGATCAGGGCTTTGCCTATGAGATGAACAACGTGGGCTTTGACCCCGCTATGGGCGCTGTGGACTCCGGACAGGCTGACGGCATGATCGCTGGCATGACCATCACCGAGGAACGCAAGCTGAAGTATGACTTCTCCGACGGTTATTTCGTGGACGGCCAGATCATGGCAGTGGCTGCTGACAGCACCATCGCCACACTGGAAGACCTCCGCGGTCAGAATGTTGCCGCTAAGATCGGCACCATGAGCACCCAGTATGTAGAGAGCATTGCGGATGAGTATGAGCTGACTATCAGCTATTATGAAGATTCCCCCACCATGTATGCCGCTGTGGCTCAGGGCAACAGTGCCGCCTGCTTCGAGGATCGGGCTGTCGTGGGCTGGGCCATCGAATCCAACGGCATCGCACTGAAGACCGTGGGCGACGTGATTGAGCCCCGTGAGTACGGCTTCGCCGTGAAGAAGGGTACCAGCCCCGAGTTGATTGAGATGTTCAATGCAGGCCTTCAGAATCTGAAGGACAGCGGCAAGTACGACGAGATTTTGGCTCAGTACGGCTATTGATGACCGCCTTTCCTAGGCGCGCATAGAAATTAGCGCAATGTTTTCAGCATGACATGCGTGGTGTCATGCTGAAAACTTTTGTGCCGCACGGCTTTTGTCACGGTACAAAGCAACAAGATAGAAAAATTCAATTGGTTGGGATCGATGTTATGGATTTTGGAAGAGTAATCGAACAGGCTACGCCCATGCTTTTGGCAGGTGCAAAGGTCACCATTGAGGCGTCCATTTGGGCGATCATCCTTGGCATAGCCATTGGTCTGATCACCTGCCTTATGGGTATGTCCAAAATCCCGCCCCTGCGCTGGATCTCCGCTGTCTATGTTTGGGTTATCCGGGGCACGCCTATGCTTGTACAGGCGTTTCTGATCTTTTTCGGTGTTCCACAACTGTTAAACTTGTTTGTACCCGGCTTCCGACTTACGCCTTTGGTTGCGGGTATCATCACCCTCTCCGTTAATGCGGGTGCTTACTTAGCAGAGATTTTCCGGGGTGGTATCAGTGCAGTACCCAAGGGCCAGACAGAGGCCGCCCGGAGTCTGGGTCTGGGCTATGGGCGCACCATGGTAAAGGTGGTTCTGCCTCAAGCAGTGAAGATCGCCCTGCCCTCTATGGTAAACCAGTTTATCATTACCATTAAGGATACCTCAATTCTCTCTGTCATCGCCCTGCCGGAGCTGACCAATAAAACCAGAACCTATGTGGGCGGTACGTCGTTGTTTTTTGAAAGTTACACTTATGCGGCACTGTTCTATCTGGTGATCATCTCAGTCCTCATGATTATCTCAAGACGCCTGGAGGAATCAATCAGTTATGACCGTAAAAATTAAGGTGACCGGCCTTTACAAAAGGTTTCATAATCTAGAAGTGCTTAAGGGCGTGGACCTCCAGGTGAGGGAGGGCGAAGTGGTCTGCATCATCGGTCCTTCTGGCGGCGGCAAGTCTACCTTCCTCCGTTGTCTGAATCAGCTGGAGGGTGTCACCAGCGGTGAAGTTGTTGTAGACGATTATGTCGTAACGAACAAGGCCGTGAACATCAATAAGGTTCGAGAGAACATCGGCATGGTGTTCCAGAGCTTCAATCTGTTTCCTCACCTCACTGCCAAGCAGAACATCATGATGGCTCCTGTGGATCTAAAAAAGATGACCAAGGAAGACGCGGACAAGAAGGCGGAAGAGTTACTGAAGCGGGTAGGCCTGTCGGACAAGGCAAACAGTTACCCGCACCAGCTCTCCGGTGGACAGCAGCAGCGTGTGGCCATCGCCCGGGCTCTGGCCATGCAACCGGATGTGATGCTCTTTGACGAACCCACCTCCGCCCTAGATCCCGAGATGGTGGGCGAAGTGCTGCAGGTTATGAAGGAGCTGGCCGCTGAGGGAATGACCATGGTGGTGGTAACCCACGAGATGGGCTTCGCCCGTGACGTGGCGGATCGGGTCATCCTTATGGCCGACGGGATCATCGTGGAGGAAGGAACCCCCGACGAGCTGTTCGGTAATCCCAAGGAACATCGAACCCAGGAGTTTCTCCGGGCGGTGCTCTAAATTAACACGAATTGAATGCGCGTACCGGGTGCGTTTCCGGTACGCGCTTTTTGTAAAATTGGGGTCACTTGCCGCAGCTGATCTCTTGCGCAAGAGGGAGAATGTGGTATACTAGAACAGCTGCGCGGCCGGACCGAAATTGATTCTGCGGCCCGCACCGTATGAGAACACCAACGAAGAGAGATGATACCATGAATGAAAAAGAAGTGGCAGAGCTTCGCCGCCGGTTTCGCCCGGACAAGAGCAGCATCTCCCGGGTGCGGGGCTGCTATGTGAATGACCGAGGGGAAATCATTCGAGAGTTTGACCAGTCTCTGGGTCTGCTCTCCCAAGAGGAGAGCGAGCAGCTGTTGGCCATTTTGAAAAAGTGTCTTTCTGGAGGATTGGGAAGAACGCTTCAGGATATTACATTTACCACAGGACAGGTAGCGGGAAGTCCCGAACACAAACTGCTGATGTCCCTGCGCAATTCCTCTCTGGGGGATGAGGAGGGGGTAAAAACGCTATTCCAGCAGGTGATCGGTGCGCGGCCCCTGGAGGGTAACTATCTAATTCTCCTCGCTTCAGATGCCTATGATGTGCCCTATCGGTCTAGTGACGGCGCGGAGCAAAAGGATGCCGGAGCAGAGGTCTATTCCTATCTGGTCTGTGCCCTGTGTCCCAT
>JAGFXS010000002.1 GCA_017861415.1 Bacillota bacterium | reverse complement strand
TCGGCGGCGCGCTCCTGGCCCCGGCGAATGAGTTCCTCGGTTTCCCGCTGGGCCTGGGCCTCAAATTTGGCCCGAATGGAGGCTGCCTCCGCCTCTGCGGCGCGCAGGGTCTCATCAATTTCAGCCTGTGCGTCGGCCAGAATACGGTCTGTAATTTTTTCAATGCCAGTCATCTTTGTTGACCATCCTTTCTTCTGATGGTTTAAGCCTTACGGCTTATGCGCCCATGCTGTTGAGCATCAGGAAGGAGGCCAGCAGACACAGAATGGCGTAGAACTCGACCATGATGGCCATAATCAGGGCCTTGGACATATCTTCGGGGCGCTTGGCGATGAGGGAGATACCGGCAGCTGCGGTACGGCCCTGGGCGATGGCGGTGATCAGGCCGCCAATGGCCATGGGCATACAGGCGGCAAAGAATGCACAGCCGGTCTCGATAGACATGAGCTGGATACCGCTGGAAAAGAAGCCCATCTTCATCATGGCAAAGAACCAGATGACCAGACCGTAAAGACCCTGGGTACCGGGGATGATCTGAAGGATCAGACACTGGGAAAACTTGCCGGGATCTTCGGAGAGAACACCCGTGGCGGCCTCACCCACCAGTCCAACACCCTTACCGGAGCCGGCACAGGCCATGCCCACAGCCAGAGTTGCTCCTAAAAAGGCAATCGCTGTGCCCGCATTTGCAAAAATATCCATAATTAAGTTTCCTCCTCAAGTATGATGTCTGTGTATTTGGTTTGATAGGCCAAGGGGCGGAAGGGAATTCCGCCTTCCTTATAAAACTTGCCAAAAAACTCAAGATATTGGAGACGAGCCGCATGGACATAGGTGCCGATGATATTGATGCCCATGTTAAAGATGTGGCCGATCACAAAAACGAGTGCATAGACAAGTGCGTTGCCGGGTAGCGCGCCCAAGATGTTAAACACGCTGCCAATGACGGTGCCTGCCAGCATCAGTGCCATGAGACGGGAGTAGGACAGGATGTCCGACAGCCAGGCAGTGACATCATATAGGCTGGCGATGCCGCCGAAGAGCTTCCCGAAGACGCCCTTCTTGTGCCGGCCCTGGGTGAGAACCAGCACGACCACACCGACCCAGATGCCTGTGGCGGTGCCCATGGCGGCAAAGATCCCGATTCCGGCGAAAAGTACCCACCAGGGAACCACGTCTAGGATACCGTCCAACAGCACCCCGTCCCGTGCGCAGACATATATGTGGATACACTGGCCGACCAGCAGCTGTACCATACCCATGCATATGGCGATCATAAGTACCAACATGGGATCGCTCAGAGGGTCAAACAGGGCCGGGAGAGCAAACTCCTTGCCAAAGAAGGTTTCGGCAATGATGGTCAGGGAGTTGCTGAAGAAACCGCCGGTGAGAAACCCGAAGAACGTAGCGCTGATACCTAGGTAGATGCCTAGGTGGAACATGTAACCCATGGTTTTCTTGGGGTGGTACTTTTTGGTAATGATGCTGCAGATCAGAGTCAGAATCAGACCATAGCCGATGTCTGCAAACATGAAACCGAAAAAGATGATGTAAAATCCGAAGATCAAGGGGTTTGGATCGATGCCCCCATGGTAAGCCGGGAGGGAGTACATCTCGGTGACCATGTTGATGGGCTTCATCCATTTCGGGTTCTTTAGAAGGGTGGGCGGGGTCTGCTCTGCGGTGGGGTCCTCCAGAGAGTAGGCGCAGGAGAACTCGCCGAGGAGGGCTTCCAGCTTGGAAAGACCGGTTTCTGCGGCCCAGCCCTCTAAGAAAATGATGGTGCCGTCGGTGAGAAGATGCTCCCGGGCGGTTTCCCTGGAGAGGATCTGATTCAGCTGATCCAGACAGTGCCGCAGGGCAAAGCGCTTGTCTCCGAAGGAAGCGATGGTTTCTTCCTCTGTTTTTCGCAAAGCGGCAACCTGCACCAGTTCTTTCTCAATTCGAGCGATTTCCTCGGCAGCGGTGCCAGAGAGTTCTTTGAACTGATTTGCGCTGAAGGCAAAGGATTTCATCACATCCTCCGCTTCCACCAACTCGCTGTTGTGGCAGAGAAGAAGGAAATAATGCAGTTCTTTGTCTGAGCGCAGAAGTGTCAGCTGGGACAGAGGCGCGGTCTCCCCAAGGGCGCGGGTGACGGCATCCACTGAGACCACAGCCGGGCAGACACCCATAGTAATGGTGACATGCTCGGTGGAAAGTGCGTTTAAGGGTAGGGGTAATGCTGACCACGGGGCCAAACTAGCCTTTATGCCGGAAAGCCGGTTTTCTTTGGTATTCAGGCGTGTAATGGCAGAAAGGCTGTCCCCGATGGTGCCGGAGACTTCTAGGGCAGAGCCCATAGCATCGGCATCCAGAAATTCCTCTTCGGTCATGAAGGGGCGCTTCGTAAATAAGCCGGATCTGACCGGTGCATATTTCCGAAGCGCTTCTAACGCATGAGTGACCTGAGCAATCTGGGTCTTCACCTCGCCTACGGAAGAAGTTTCGCGCCGCATCAGCCCTGCCCACTCCGGAGCACTGAGCTTCCCCTCCGATTCACTGATCTCCACGCACCCAAGGCGCTGGAGACGGGAAAGAAGGGCGGCACGATCCTGTTCCAAGGCGATGAGCCGGAACAGTTTCATCTTTACAATGGCCATTAGACAGTCACGATCCTTTTTAAAATAAGCGCAGCAGCCTCTTTAAGATGGGTCTCGGCGGTCGCGGAAAGCGCGTCGCAGTCCCGTGCGTTGGCGGCGAGAACCTGGGCAGTGTGATCCTGGGCACGCTGTTCAGCCTGTGCCATCACGTTACGCACCTGGGCCTCCGCCTCCTTGCGCGCCTGCTCCAAGAGCAGCTGACCGGCCTGCTGGGCATCACGGATGATCTGCTTTGCCTGGGCGGCGGCGGCCTGCTTCTTTTCACGGGCTAAGGCTTCTGTCTGGTTTACTTTTTGAATGGATTCAATTGACACTTTATCACCGTCTTTCTTTCAAAAAAGTCAAAAATCTCCCCCCATTATAAAGTCATCATACAGGAATCTGAGGAAAAAGCAACAATCTGCTTGCAAAAACCGCGAAAACAGGCGAAATTTCATGGAGATGCACAAATGTTCTTGCTTTATCTTAGTAAAATTTCTGTAAATTTCTTTTGCGCTGTAACGCTTTGAAGTAAAAGATTAAAAATCTTGAGGGCAAATGGCCCAGGAGCTTGCAGTGTCCCCGGGATTAGTCATCACAAAGACCATATCATTGCTGCCTCCGGTGCGCTGAGGGTCAAATACCTGAGCGGCGCCCTTTTCGGCTTCAAGGACCCACACTCGGTCCGCGCCCAGCACTGCTCCCTGCAAGGTCTGTCCGCTGAGAGGCCGGCCCTCCTCATTTACGGGAGTATCCATCCAAAGGATGGACAGACGTACGCCTTGATCTTGCAGTAGAGTGCGAACCTCGCTGTAGAAGTCCTCTAAAACCGTTTCAGGAGCGTCGCTATCATACTGTGTGCCCGAAAACTCATCTAGGTTACCTTCGGTAGGGTAATAGCATTGGGTGAGGAGTACCTCATCAAAGCCCAGGGCTGCGGCCTCCCGGCAGAGATCCAGCAGATAGCTCTGCACATCCCCCGAGGCGGGTGCCAGCCAGGGGGCGCCATCCTTGTCTCGCCAGGGGGAGCCGGAGGCGCGTAGGAGGGCGAGATCGGGGCGCTGGGCGGTGAGGGTGTCGTCTCGGAAACAGGTGATTCTAGCGATGGTGTAGAGGTCATCCTCCTGATTCATGGTGCGGATGGCATCGTTGAGCTCTGGGTCTGCGGCAGAAGCGCCGGAGGCAATGGCCAGGGGGTGGTCGGAAACAAAACCCAATCTCCCCTGAGCATCCTTCATGTCGAATATGGCGGCGTTGCAGTGATTTTGCGCCAGGACCTTTTCATAGCTGCCATCGGTGATGGAATCCAAGGGCAGATAGACGGCCTGAAGGGGATTTGGGGCCGGGGATTGGTCAGGGGCACTTTGGACGTCGGTGACGGTAATGCCGCTAACGGTTCCGCTGACTTCGGTGGCTTGGGTTCCAGTCTTCAGCAGGGGGGGGTGGAGCTGAAGACCGTCGGGACCTTCCGCCACATAGCCACGGAAGAGGAGAAGAAAGAGTCCGGCAGCAAAACCGCCCATAAGAATCAGGGCCATAAAAAGCTGTCCCAGACGTCTGAAGGGGGAGGGGCGGGATCCCGCATAGTCGGGGGTTCGGCGGTAAACATCCATGGCTGGCAGTCTCCTTTGTACGACACCTATATTATATGTAGGAAAACAGCGTCAGGCTAGGGACAGCCAGCGGAAAAGAAGAAGGAGGCCAAAACCAGGGATGCCCAGAAGTCCCAGGGTCAGGGCGTTGAAGACATTGGCGCCCAGAGCGAGGCTTGGCAGTAGGCCGGACGCCCCCCAGACAATGAGGAAAACGAGGGAGAGGGCACTACGCAGGAGAACCTTTAGCAACCACTTGATAGGTTTGTGAAAAATCAGCAGCAGAAGCAGCCCGATCAGGAGGGCACCCGGCCACAGATTTCCCCAGGTAAATACGTCCATTCTCATACCTCCTTAATGGGATGTTCCTGTTGAAGTGACGGGGAAGCGCTAAGACGGACAAACGGAGTTACTGCTCCGCCCCGTGCTGCCCAGGGGCAACGGGAGAGGAGCAGTGCCGCCAATCCTTGGGCCTATGGGTTTTGTAGAGGGGAGCTGGTTTCCAAGGGTACAGAGGAGCTTTCCTCCTCCAGGGCTTTGATTCGACGGAGGAGGTAAGTGTGTCGGGCGCGTAGGGCATTGATCTCAAAGAGATAGAATTCCATGAGGTCTGGGTCGCCGGTCTGGTTGAAGCCCGAATGCGCCAAATCCAGCGCTTCCTTGGTTTCTTCTAGGTTGTGGAGGAGGGCGCGGCGCTCGGCGCTACGGGCAAGGCCAGCTTTGGCAGCAGATCGTAGGGTTGCCTTCATGAAAATCCTTTCCGGAAGGACGAGGCTTCCTGTTTTTAGTGTATGGCTAGTGTGCGTATTTATGCCTGTTTCATACTGGTGAAAACCTTTGTCGAAACAATGGGGATCGGGTGGGGCTTCTTGACACCGCAGGAGATATTCGGTAAACTAAATAAATGAATGAAAAACTGGCGGCATGGGGCTATTGGCCTGGAGTTCACGGACCAACCAGACAATGATAGCCAGCAGCAGCCGGCATACAAAAGAGGAGCATCACGGTTTATGGCAAAGAATACAATAAAACCGGCCTACGGAAACGATTCCATTTCCGTTCTGGAAGGGGCGGATCGCGTCAGGAAGCGTCCGGGGGTGATTTTCGGCTCCGACGGACTGGAGGGCTGTCAGCACGCAGTGTTTGAGATTCTCTCCAACGCCATTGATGAGGCGCGGGAGGGCTATGGCAGCCAGATTATCGTGACCCGGTATTTAGACCGCTCCATTCAGGTGGAGGACTTTGGCCGGGGCTGCCCCGTGGACTGGAACGAGAAGGTGGGCAAGTATAACTGGGAGCTGGTCTTCTGCGAGCTCTATGCCGGCGGTAAATATGACAACCTCCAGGGGGACAATTATGAGTATTCTCTGGGTCTCAACGGGCTTGGCGCCTGCGCTACCCAATACGCCTCGGAATACATGGATGTGATTATCCGGCGGGATGGGAAACGCTACGACCTTCACTTTGAAAAAGGGAATATTGTAGGGGAGCTGCGCTCTGCACCCATGGACCGGAAGAAAACTGGGTCTTGCATCCGCTGGCGGCCCGACCTTGAGGTTTTTACGGAAACGGAGATTCCGGAAGACTATTTTGTGGACATCCTGCGCCGCCAGGCGGTGGTAAACGCGGGAGTGACCTTCCTCTTTCGTCATGAATCCGACGAGGGCTTCCGGGAGCAGACCTTCTGCTATGAAAAGGGCATCTCAGACTACGTGGCGGAGCTGGTGGGGGAGGAGGCTTTGACCCCCGTTCAATTTTGGGAGGGCGACCGGCGGGGCCGTGACAGGGAGGATAAGCCGGAGTATAAGCTGAAGCTCTCCGTTTCCTTCTGCTTCTCCAACCGGACAAAGCTCATCGAGCATTACCACAACTCCTCCTGGTTAGAGCATGGTGGGGCTCCGGAAAAGGCTATGCGTTCTGCCTTTCTCTCCGCTTTGGACGGGTGGTTACGCCAAAACGGAAAGTATACTAAGAATGAGGCTAAAATCACTTGGGCAGATATTCAGGAGGCACTGGTTTTCGTCTCCAATAACTTTTCTACCCTGACCTCCTACGAAAACCAGACCAAGAAGGCCGTGAACAATAAGTTCATCCAGGAGGGAATGACGGAGTTTCTTCGGGAGCGGCTGCACATTTACTTCATCGAGAATCCCCAGGCGGCAGAGCGGATTGCGGATCAGATACTCATTAACAAACGCAGTCGTGAGGCGGGGGAGAAGGCTAGGCTCAACCTAAAAAGCAAAAGCCTTTTGGGGAATATGGATCTGGCTAACCGGGTGCAGAAGTTTGTGGACTGCCGCACCAAGGACACAGACCGCCGGGAGCTTTACATTGTGGAGGGAGACTCCGCTCTGGGCGCCTGCAAGCTCTCCCGGGATGCGGAGTTTCAAGGAATCATGCCCATTCGGGGTAAGATTTTAAACTGTCTGAAGGCAGATTACGGGAAAATTTTCAAAAATGAGATAATCACCGATCTAATTAAAGTTTTAGGCTGCGGGGTGGAGGTGGATTTTGGGAAAACCAAGGATATGACCTCCTTCAGTCTCCCCAATCTCCGCTGGAACAAAGTGGTGATCTGCACCGATGCCGACGTGGACGGTTTTCAGATTCGCACCTTAATCCTCACCATGCTCTACCGGTTAACCCCTACGCTGATACAGGAGGGCTTTGTCTACATTGTAGAGTCGCCCCTCTATGAAATCGGTGCCGGGGATAAAACCTGGTTTGCTTACTCTGATAGGGAGAAGAACGAAATTGTTTCCAAGCTGGAGGGGAAAAAGGTTAACATACAGCGATCCAAGGGACTGGGCGAAAACGAGCCGGAGATGATGCACCTCACTACCATGAATCCCGGCACTCGCCGCCTGATTAAGGTGATGCCTCAGGATGTGGAGGCGACCGCCCAAGCCTTTGATCTCCTTCTGGGGGACAATTTAGCAGGACGAAAAGAGCACATTGCCGAAAACGGCTATCGATATTTAGAACTAGCAGATATCTCGTAAGGAAAATGAAGCCAACATTTGAGGAGGAATTTTTGATGAAACGATTATGCAGTGTTTTTCTGACCATTGCCCTTGCCCTGGGCCTTATGACCCCGGCCGTGGCCGTTTCCACGCCGGAGCCGGACAAGAGCTTTTCAGACGGATATTATGAGAGCTATGAGGCGGCTTATGAGGAAGGCACGACCAAGGGCAAGGCAGATGCAGGCGGAACCTTTGGCATCACCAAATTTTTTGTAGATCCCGGCTGGGAGAAGTGGGAGGACGGCACCTATGAGGAGGGCCTGGCAGCCGGCAAAGAGGCGGGCTATCAGCAGGGCTATCTGGATGCCTTCTTTGAGGACTCCTATGAAAAGGGCAGCAAGGCTGGCTATCCGGTAGGACTAGCAGATGCCATGGCTGACAATGACTATGCCAATGCACCGGAATCACTGGATCAGAGCGATTCCGCCAATTATACTGCGGAGAATATGTACCTGATCGGCTTTGAAAACGGCTACTGGGAAGGTGTGAAGGCCGGAGAAGAGAAGCGTTATCAGGAGGATCAGAAAAAGGCCAGCCAGGAGCGCATCACCGAAAAGGGCGGCACTGTCGGCAAGATCAATGTGATGCTAAACGGCACCATGATCTCCTTCCCCGATGCATTCCCCGAGCTGAAAAATGACCGCACCATGGTGCCTATTTGGGCCATTGCCAAGGCCCTGAACGCCCAGGTGGAGTTCCTGGCGGGTAAGGTGGTAAAAATCACTCGGGGCGATACCGTCCTGACCCTCACAGTTGGCGGCAATACCGTGACGGCTACGACAGGCGGTGTGTCGAAAGAACTCAAGATGGATACCGTCAGCTATATTAAATCTGACCGTACCTATGTCCCCGTGAGCTTTGTCAGCCAGGCCTTGGGGCTTTCGGTGTATTGGGACAATTCCCACCGCACCGTGGTGCTGCTGGACCAGAAGGCAATCGCAGCCAAGCTGGATGAGCAATTTACCGTCCTGAACAGTTATATGGCCCGACAGGCCACCCTCTATCAGACACCCAAGCGGATTGACTCCCGTTTCTCAGTGGCTGTGGAGGTCATTGACACCATCAACGGGAACAAGACTCACACCATCAGCGGCAATATGGTGAGTTATGCTGGGGATGGGGCCATGACCATGGACGGCACCGTGGATCTCACTTCCCTTGCGGCTCTGGTAAAGTCTTTCGCAGCCCGCTTTGGCGATACGGAGGATTACAGTGAAATGCTGAAGGCCTTTTCTGCCAAGCAAGACTTTTCGGTGAAGGTATCCCCCGAGGGGAAGATGTATCTGAAGATGCCCATGATGGGACACCTGATGGCATTGACCGGTATGGAAACCCCAGAGGGCGAGGTCTGGTATGATCTGGGCAATCCCTACGGCGGCGCGGTGCCCGGCTTGAGTGCCGATTCTGCCACCCTGGGTATGATTCTGGCGCAGTCTGCCGCCGGCGCCCCATACAGCGAGCCCTTCTACTACTACGATACCATCATGGAGGCGGGAGACACGGTGGCCGCCCTCTTCGGAGATGGTAGGTTCCAAAAGAGCGGAGACACCTACACCTGTACCTTAACCTTGGATATCTTAGGCGAAGTGCTGGGCCTGGACGGAGAATCTCTGGCTGAAATGAAGGCCATGTTTGAAACCTTCTCCTTTACCATCAAGTTTAGCGCCAACGGCAGCTATAGCTTCCAGGGGAAGGTAAAGGCCAACATGGATGAGATATCGAGCCTTGTTTCCGGTATCAACCTGGATCTCAGTCAGAATGGCACCGATCAGGGCGACAGCGCTAAGATCCTGCTCCAGCTACGCAACCTGATGAATATCACCATGACTGGTTCCAATACTATTAACTCCACTACCCAGAAACCAAATTACAAGCTTCCGGATGGTGCGGTGATTGTGGATCTCGGCGCATTCCGCTAACGAACAAAGCCCGGGGGAGCGTCTGCTCCCCCGGGTGATACTCTACACAGATAAGGATTTTGGAATCTATGGCGAGAAAAAAACAATCGGAAGACAAGCCTTCTAAAGGGGACCTTTCCAAGGTGATGGGCCTCCGGGCGGAGGTGGTGGAACAGCCCATCACCGAGACCCTAGAGGTAAACTACATGCCCTATGCCATGTCGGTCATCGTCTCCAGGGCCATTCCTGAGATTGACGGCTTCAAGCCCTCCCATCGGAAGCTTTTATACACCATGTATCAGATGAAGCTTCTGGGCGGGCCCCGAAGCAAATCCGCCAACGTGGTGGGAGAGACCATGAAGCTCAATCCCCACGGCGACGGGGCCATCTACGAGACCATGGTGCGTTTATCCCGGGGCTACGGTGCCCTGCTACATCCCCTAGTGGACTCTAAGGGCAACTTCGGTAAGGTTTACTCCCGGGACATGGCCTACGCCGCCTCCCGGTATACCGAAGTGCGCCTGGATGCCATCTGTAACGAAGTCTTCCGGGATATTGATAAAAATACCGTGGATTTCGTCCCCAGCTATGATGGGCGCATGATGGAACCGGCACTGCTCCCCACCACCTTCCCCAATATCCTGGTCAGCGCCAATCAGGGCATTGCCGTGGGTATGGCCTCTAACCTCTGCGGCTTCAATTTGGGCGAGGTTTGTGATGCTGCCGTTGAGCGGCTAAAAAACCCCAAGTCCGATCCTTTGCAGACCATGACGGCACCGGATCTGCCCACAGGGGGAGAGCTTCTGTATCAGGAACGGGAGCTACGGGTAATTTATGAAACCGGCCGGGGCTCCTTTAAGGTGCGATCAAAATGGCGGTATATTCAGAAAGAAAACCTCATAGAGGTGTTTGAGATTCCCTACTCTACCACGGTAGAGGCCATCATCGCCAAGGTGGCGGAGCTGGTGAAGGCGGGAAAGATCCGTGAAATCTCTGACATGCGGGATGAGACGGATCTCTCGGGACTTAAGCTTGCCATAGATTTGAAGCGGGGGACCGACCCGGAAAAGCTCATGCAGAAGCTCTTCCGGATGACGCCCCTTCAGGACAGCATCTCCTGCAACTTCAACGTGTTGGTGGAGGGCATGCCCCAAGTGATGGGCGTGGGCGAGATTCTCGACCGCTGGATTCGCTGGCGGGTCGCCTGTGTACGCCGCCAGACGGAGTACACCATCGGCCAAAAGCGGGAAAAGCTCCATCTTCTCATGGGCCTGCGGAAAATTCTGCTGGATATCGACCGGGCCATTGCCATTATTCGGGATACGGAGCAGGATCATCAGGTGGTACCCCGGCTCATGGAAGGCTTTCAGCTGGATGAGATTCAGGCAGACTACGTGGCGGATATCCGCCTGCGGAATATCAACAAGGAACATATCATCAAGCGACTCCAGGAGACTGAAGAGCTCCAGCGGGACATCGCCGATCTGGAGGACCTGGCGAAAAGGCCCGAGAGGATTCAAAAGCTGATTGCAAAACAGCTGGAAGAAGTGAAGAAAAAGTACGCGGTTCCCCGACGGACGGGTATTATCGCCCCTGGGGATCTGGAAGAGGAAGATCTGCCGGAGGAGATTCCCGACCACCCCGTCCATGTATTTCTCTCTCGGGAAGGGTATCTGAAAAAGATCACCCCCCAGTCCTTACGTATGAGCGGCGATCAGCGCCACAAGGAGGGGGACGGCCCCTATCTCGCATGGGATGTCCCCAACAACGAGGAACTTTTGATTTTTACCAATCGTCAGCAATGTTATAAGGCCCGGCTAAACGAGTTTGAGGACAGCAAGGCAAGCCTTTTGGGAGATTATCTGCCTGCCAAGCTGGAGATGGACGCAGGGGAAAGCGTCATTTGGGCCTGCCCCGCCGAGAGCTATGCCGGACAACTCCTGTTCTTCTTCCAGAACGGGAAGGTGGCCAGGCTGGATATCTCCTCCTATCAGACGGTTACACGGCGGAAAAAGCTCACCGGCGCCTATTCCGACAAGAGCCCCTTGGTTACCGTCCTGAAGCTTCGAGAGGAAACGGAAGTGGCTGTCTCTTCTACCGAGGGGCGCATGCTGATTTTCCGGACAGAGCTTTTGGCCACCAAAAATACCAGAAGTACACAGGGCGTGGCCGTCATGACCATGAAGCCCAAGTACAGGGTAAGCTCGGCAGCGTTTTTAGCTGACGCCCCTGTGCAGAGCCCCAGCCGATACCGGGGTAGGAGTCTGCCTGCCGCCGGGGCCCTTATCAGGGAGGAGGACCGGGAGGAGAGACAGCTGTCACTTCTTTGACCGGGGAGGAGAAGATAAAGATGAATAACGGCAAAAAATGGTTTTCTTATGTAAAATCTTATGGCTTAATTACCGTCGCCTGCGCCATCTATGCCCTCTCGTTTAACTTCTTTTACCAGCCCAACGACATTGCCTTCGGCGGTATCACGGGTATTGCCCAGATGATCAACCGATTGGTGGGGTTTCCGCCGGTGGGTGTCTCTATCATCGTCATGAATATTCCGCTGTTCGCCCTGGCTTGGTGGCTTCTGGGTGGTAAAATGCTACTGGGAAGTCTTTATGCCATGACGGTGAGCTCCCTTCTGCTGGATCTCTTTGGGCAGCTCGGTACCTTTCCCACCCTGAAGGAACCCCTGATGGCCTGCATTTTCGGCGGTGCGGTGATGGGCACTGCCGCGGGTATCATCGCCCGGGAAGGCAGCAGTATGGGCGGTACGGACATTGCCTCCCGTCTGCTGCGACTGAAGTTTCCCAGCCTGTCCATTGGACAGGTGCTGCGGGTGCTGGATTTAGTGGTGATCGCCGGCGTCTCCTTGGTATTTCAGCAGCTCAACAGTGCCCTCATGGGCGTTTTAGCCCTGTTTATTTCCACCTACTGTATGGATCGGGTGCTCTTCGGCGCAGAGCTGTCTAAGGTGGCATATATCATCAGCAGCAAACCACAGGAGATTGCTAAGGTGATCGTGACGGAGATGCACCGGGGTGTCACGGTTCTCCATGGTGAGGGTGCCTGGTCCGGCACGGAAAAGCAAGTGCTGATGTGTGCTTTTCGAAACCGCCAAGTAGTGGTGCTCAAACGCCGTATTAAGGAAATCGACCCCTATGCCTTCCTCATCGTCAGCAATGCCTATGAGGTGCTGGGAGAGGGCTTTTTGCCCCACGATCCCAAGAATAAGAAACAGCCAAAGACGCCGCCCCTTAAGACGGGGGAGGGAGAGCCTGTTCCGGTGATTCCGTTCTGGGAGCGCCCTGCAGGAGTCTCGGCACCGCCAGAACCTATTCGTGAGCCTGTCACAGAGATGCCGGCGCCGCCAGAACCTATTCGCGAGCCTGCCCCAGAGATGCCGGTGCCGCCGGAGCCTCTTTCGGAGCAATCCCCAGCGGATTTGGTCCCGGCTGAGTTGACAAGCGAGGAGATTGTATAAATGGACAGAACAATACTACAGGAGAACTTGGCCTGGCGCGGCATTGGTCTTGCCGTCTTCCCTACCCGGGAGGAGGCGGTGCGCTATCTGGACAGGAAGATCGACGGGGCCAGCGTGGGTATCGGAGGCTCCATGACCGTGAAGGAGATCGGGCTTTACGACGCCCTTTCATCCCACAATGAGGTGCACTGGCACATGCTTGCCGGGAAGATCGCCGACGCCAACCGGTCGGAGGTCTATATCAGCTCCTTAAACGCCGTGGCGGAAACGGGGGAGCTTATCAACATCGATGGGGCGGGAAACCGGGTTTCTGCTACGGCCTACGGTGCCAAGCGGGTGTACTTCGTAGTGGGCCGCAATAAGTTGGCTGAGAATTTTGAGAAGGCACTCTGGCGGGCGCGAAACATCGCTGCGCCCAAAAATGCGGCGCGGTTTGGAACAAACACCCCCTGCGTCACCCAGACACCACCCAAATGCCACGATTGCCAGAGCCCTGAGCGGATTTGCCGAGAACTGCTGGTTCTCTGGATGAAGCCCCGTTCGGTGACAGAGATGGAAGTGATTCTCATTGAAGAGGATCTGGGCTACTAAGGAAGAGCGGAGGTGCGGCTATGGCGGCACGGCTGACTGTACTGATCTTGACCCTTTGCCTGCTGTTGGGCGGCTGCGCTTCCTTGTTGAACCGGAGCTACACGATAGAGGCGCCCCATCAGCCCTTCTCTGATGAAGAGAAGGATTCGGATATCCTCCGGGCGGAAACCTATCAGGGACTGGTGAGTGCCCTGCTGGAGTTTGTCTCTAGGGGTGCCAACGAGGGCACCATCCGCCTGTACAACTACAGCGGTTCCGCAGAGAGTGATCTGGACGCTGCCTACCTGGAGCTCACCCGGCAGGATCCCTTGGGTGCTTATGCCGTGGATTACATCACCTATGAGCTCAGTCGGGTCATGAGCTATTACCAAGTGGACCTGCGTAAAATTGTCTATCGCAAGACGCCGGAACAGATGGCCGCCATCATTTCGGTGACGGGGATTTCGGCCATAACAGGCGAGCTGCGGGAGGTGCTGCAGAACTTCCGGGAGGAGGCTGTGTTCCGGGTCAGCTATTTTGATGAAGGGGTCACCGCAGAGGCCATCGCAGAGATGGTGAGGGCGGCTTATTACGAGGTGCCGGAGGCAGCCTTCGGCCTGCCCGAGGTTCAGGTGGAGATTTACCCCAAGGAGGCCGTAGGGCAGCAGCGGATTGTAGAAATCCGCCTCAACTATCCCGAGGATACCGAGGATCTGCATGCCCGCCAGACGGTGCTGCTAGATCGCAGCAGAACCCTGACCCGTTTCGAGGAAGCCGAAACAGAGACGGAGCAGGTGACGCAGGCAGCTGGGATTCTGAAAGATACGGTGACTGTCCATCGGGGGACGGATCCTCTTTTGGCTACGACATACAGTGCCCTGGTGGATGGGGTTGCCAATGAGGAGGGCCTTTCCCTAGCTGCCAAGCAGCTCTGCGATGAACTAGGCATTTCCTGTCAGCTGGTGCGGGGGAGCCTGTATGGAAGCCCCAGGATGTGGGTAGTGGCACAGGCGGAGAAACACTGGTTTCATTGGGATCCGACGGCAGGACTCATGGGACAGTCTGATGCGTCCATGCAGGAGCGGGGGTATGCTTGGAGCGAAGATGTACCGGACTGTCCGTAATTTTGCTGAAAAATGATAGAAAAATCTTGACAAATGACAGATCTGTGGTAAGATAAATCTTGCTGATGCGAGTGTAGCTCATCTGGTAGAGCGCCACCTTGCCAAGGTGGAGGTAGCGAGTTCGAGCCTCGTCACTCGCTCCATTTGCAAAAAACTCCGAAACGCCAAGTGCGTTTCGGAGTTTTTTATGTTAAGTTTAAGTAGCGTCAAGGGCGATCTGTTTGGGCCTATTCTGACTCCAGGCGGCTTACCAGCATGGGAATGGCCTCCTGAAAATTGACACTATACCAGCGGCCCTCGGGATCGGCGAGGGTCTTTTCAATGCTCTCCAAAGTGAAGTCCACGGCCAGGGTTAGCGCCCTCTCCAGAGAAAATCCGCGGGTCAGGGCGCCTACGCAGGTAGAGGCAAACACATCCCCTGTTCCATGAAAGCGCCGGGGATACTTGCGGCTGAAGTACTGAAAGAACTCTCCAGTTCCAGCGTCGTAGGCCATTACGCCTACCTGATCTGGGCGGAAATCTACCCCCGTGAGGACAACTCGAGGTACCCCGAGGCCGGACAGTTCCCGCAAGAGCCCCCGAACATAGTCCTCGTCGCAAGTGCCTTCGGGATAAGGACGATCCAGCAGCAGGCAGGCCTCGGTGAGATTGGGGACGATTACATCGGCCTTGGCACAAAGCCGCGCCATGGCGTGGGCGAAGTCTGTGTCAAACCCCTCGTAAAGCTTTCCGGCATCTCCCAGCACCGGGTCTAAAAATACCAAAGTTTCCGGCCCACGGAAGTCGTCAATGAAGCGAGAGATCAGATCAACCTGATCCAGAGAGCCGAGATATCCGGTGTAGATGGCATCAAAGGCAAAGCCCTCTCGCTTCCAGTGTTCGATCACCGGGGGCAGAGCGCTGGTGAGATCTTGAAAGGTAAAGGTGGGGAAGGCGGTATGGACGGAAAGAAGGGCTGTGGGGAGAACAGAGGCTTCTACCCCCATGGCGGAGACTACGGGGAGGGCGACGGTAAGGGCGCAGGAGCCGAGACAGGTGACATCCTGGGCAGTGACGATTCTCTTCATAATACCCTCTCCTCCAGACCTAAAAAACGCCCCAAGGCGGGAAGCGCCGCCTCGGCATCCTTCCGACCTAGGAAAAACAGGTCCTCCAATTTCTTCTGATCCTTCTCCGTGCGTGAGACGGTGACCGGCGCCGAAGGGCGGATGACAAAGATTCTGCCCAGAGATTCCAACCGATCGATTTCGTCCATCATGGCATTATAGTGCCGCGGGGAATCCTTCATCATGGCATAAAAGTCCGGATGATTTCTAAATTTGAGCTTCATGGCCAGCCGCGCGCCGCGGCCGAAGGAGGATTTTCGATAGCCCTTCTGGCGGGTTAACACCAATATCACCCGCTGATACCCTTCGTCAAGGGCCTTCTGATAAGCCACTGCCATGGAGGGGCCGCCATCGAAGTAGAGCCGACCGTCCAGAGGGACGGGTGAGGAGAAGAGCGGCATGCTGCTGGAAGCCTGAAGAGCCAGCATCATGTCGCTACAGTTGGCGGACTCCAAATAGGCAGGTGTTCCGGTTTCGTAATCTGTAGCCACGGCGATGAGCCGAATGGGGGAGGAATGAAAGGTCTCCAGATCCAAGGGGAACGCATCGTTTACCGGGCCGAACATATAGGAAAAACTGAAGATTTGTCCCTCCTTCAATAGAGGGCGCAAACCCATAAAGTTGTGGTCCGGGGCGAAATGGTGGTCAATCTGAAAGCTGCGCTCAGGCTGATGGGACAAGAAGTTGATGGCATTCATCGCCCCGGCGGAGGTGCCCATGAGGCACTGTATGGGAACGCCGGCCCTGTGGAGCACGCCCTGAACGCCCGAAGTATAGACTCCTCGCAGGGCGCCGCCTTCCAGCACCAGGCAGGTTTGCTTATCATCCATGCCGCTAATCTCCTTTGTTGATACCAGATCCCTTTATGGGGTTGTCCAAGAGCAGCTGTGTATACGTCGAAGGAAGTCGGGCTGATGGCAACGGGAACAGTATAGCATAAATTTGGCCCAGCGGGAATAGCTAGTTTCCCGTTGGGAGTGGCTGCAATGTGAAACAAACTTCCATTATAATCAGTGTGATGCCGATTCCGCTCCCAAGATGTGGAGGTAAATAGAAAAACAATAGGTGCCGGAGAAAAAAGTAAAGCAAAGATTGAAAAAAAGCCATAAGGTGCATATAATAAAGGAGGCAGCACAGCGTTTGGCGGAAAGGAGCGGAAGACTATGAATAAAAAGCTGTATCGGTCCTATAGCAACCGCATGGTTTGCGGCGTGTGCGGTGGCATTGGGGAGTTTTTTCATATTGACCCCACAGTAATCCGGTTGATATGGGCGGTTCTCAGCATTCCCGGCCCCGGTATCATTGCCTACATTTTGGCGGCAATTATCATTCCCACGGAGAACTGAACGGTGACAAACAGAAAAACAGGCAGGCGGAAACGTCTGCCTGTTTCTTTTTTTGACAAAGAGGGAGGTTTTATGTACGGCAATGGGAGAAATAAAGGAGAATGTAAAGTTTCTCTTGTATTTTGGGTAAAGTCAGGGTACAATGCAGGGGACAATTTAATAATGGGAGAGACTAATTTCTGTTATATAAGCCACCTAAGCGGTGACAGAAGGAGAAGACAGGCATGTTAAGAAAACGTATTCTTACCCTTTTGATGTTAGGTGTTCTCATGGCCGGTGTACTCTACGGATGTGGAGGCACTAAGGCTCCAGAGGAACCTAACAATGGCGAAACTAGCTCTTCCGGAGAGATCGTCCAAGGCGGCGAAGTCGTGGTTGGCATCTCTCAGGACCTGGGAAACAGTCTTGACCCCTTTCAGATGACGGCGGCAGGAACCAGAGAGGTCTTATTTAATGTCTATGAGGGCTTGGTAAAGCCTAACAAAGACGGCGATTTTGTCGCGGCTGTGGCCGCCGACCTTCCTCAGATTTCAGAGGATGGCCGTACCTACACCTTTACCCTGCGAGAAGGCATTACCTTCCACAATGGGGATCCGGTGACGGTAGAGGATGTCGTAAAGTCCTTCGAAACCTGCGCTGCAACCACGGTGGATACCGCCCTGGCTGCGGCGCTTTCCGCTGTGCAATCGATAGAGGCTACCGATGAAAAAACGGTGGTGCTGACGCTGGCAGAGCCCAACGGTGATATGCTGAGCTATGTGGCTTCCGTCTACATTGTTCCGGCGGATTACACCGGCAATGGGACGGCCCCCATCGGCACCGGACCGTTTAAGTTCGTCTCCCGCTCCGTCCAGAGCAATGTTGTGCTGGAAAAATTCGCGGAGTATTGGGGCCAGCCCGCCTATTTGGACAAGATTACCTTCCAGATCTATGAGAATGCCACGGCATTGATGGTTGCCCTTGGCAACGGTTCCCTTGACATGTCTATTCACCTCACCGTCGACCAGGTGGATGCTCTAGCCAACAGCGAGTACAGAACCGTAGAGGGAACCATGAATCTAGTACAGGCCCTGTACCTGAACAACGCAGCAGAACCCTTTACCGATGTGCGGGTGCGGCAGGCCCTGTGCTATGCGGTGAATGTGGACGAGCTTCTCGATTTTACCGCCGGCGGACACGGCACCAAGATCGGGACCTCCATCTACCCGGCCTTTGCTAAGTACTTTGACCCCGCTCTGGCCGATGCCTATCCCCAGAATCTAGAGAAGGCCAAGGCCTTGCTGACGGAAGCTGGCTATCCCGACGGGTTCGCCATGACCATCACCGTACCCAGCAACTACACCCCCCATGTGAACACCGCAGAGGTGCTGGTGGAGCAGCTGGCCCAGGTGGGAATTCAGGCTAAGATCAACCCTGTGGAATGGGAAACCTGGCTCTCCGATGTCTACAACGATAGAAACTTCGAGAGCACCGTCATCGGCTTCGACGCCACCACCCTCACCCCCGGCGCTCTTCTGAACCGGTGGGTCAGCACCAATGGCAAGAACATGATCAACTACAACAACCCCGAGTATGATGCCCTGATGGCACAGGCAGATGCCACTATTGGCGATGCCGAGCGCACCGAGCTGTATAGAAGTGCGGCCAAGGTTCTCTCGGATACGGCGGCGAATGTCTATCTGCAGGATATGGCCGATTTCGTGGTCATGAAGAAAAATCTGGACGGCTATGCATTTTATCCTCTCTATGTGATGGACCTGTCCACCCTTCACTATGTAGAGTAATGACCGGTTAACCGGTTTTGGCGAAAGGAGGCGGGGAGATGAAATATTTTGCAAAAAAACTTTGCACTCTCATTATTACTTTGTTCATCGTTTCTCTCCTCGCCTTCCTCGCCTTTCAGGTGATTTCCGGCGACCCGGCCACCAGCCGCCTTGGCACCCACGCTACTCCTGAACAGGTGGAGGCCCTGCGGAAAGAGATGGGCCTTGATCGGCCCGTCTTTGTTCGCTATGGAGAATGGCTGGTAAACTTTCTTCGGGGAGATATGGGCGAATCCTACCGTTACAACATGCCCGTCCAGGACATGATCGCTGAGAAGCTGCCCACTACCGCCATTCTCATTCTCATGGCCTGCGGCCTGATGATCGCCCTTGCCATCCCAATCGGCGTATTTACCGCCCGCCATGCGGGAGGGATGTTTGACCGGATTTTGACGGTCACAAACCAAATTGTCATGGCGGTGCCCCCTGTGTTTGTGGGCATCCTCTTATCCTTTGCCTTTGGTAGTCTGATTCGCGCCCTAACCCCAGTGAGCTTTATCTCTTACGGGGATAATTTTCCCCGCTTTATTCTCTTCATGCTGTTCCCGGCCCTGTCCATCGCACTGGCACGGATTTCCATGTCGGTGAAGCTGCTCCGTTCTTCTCTGCTGGACGAGATGGAGAGGCCCTATATTCGGACGGCCTACAGCCGCGGGCACAGCCGGGATACGGCCCTGCGCCGTCACGCCCTGCGCAACGCATTGATACCGGTTATCGTCTTCATGGCTGTTTCCGCCGCCGAGATGGTGGCGGGCAGCATCATCATTGAACAGGTCTTTGCCATTCCCGGCATCGGTCGGCTTCTGTTGGCCTCCATCTCCAACCGGGATTATCCGGTGGTGCAGGCTATTGTTTTGATTTTGGCATTTTGGGTTGTGGTGGTGAATTTCATCGCCGACATCCTTTCTCAATACATGGATCCCCGGGTACGCCTCGGCTGACGGGAGAATAGGAAAGGCGAAGGGAGGGGCAGGCAGTATGGCACAGCGCAGCATCCGGCTGCTGGGCACTCAACGTGCCTTGACAAAGCCAAATTACTTTCTGCATCTGGGCGGCGGCATAACCGGGTTTGTTGTGGTAATGATCTTGGTTGGCATGGTCTGGCTGCCCTACAGTCCCACTGCCATGAGCAGCGCTAAATTCCAAGCTCCCTCCCTAGCGCACCTTTGTGGGACAGACAATTTGGGCCGGGACATCTTCTCTCGGATTATGGAGGGCGCGGGGAGCACCTTTGTTATCGCTGCCTCCGTGGTTCTCCTTGGCCTTGTAGCTGGAACGCTGATCGGCTGCCTGACAGGCTATTTTGGCGGATTAGCCGATCTGGTTCTCATGCGTGTTTGCGATGCACTCACCGCCTTTCCCAGCATTCTGCTAGCTCTGGTGATGGTCACCATTTTTGGACTGGGGAAATATCAGATCATCCTGATCCTAGGGATATTATTCATTCCCAGCTTCGCTCGTGTGGTGCGCGGCGAGGTAGCCAGGCAGAAAAGCCAGAATTACACCGCCTCCGCCCGCTTAATGGGCGCAGGGCATTTCCGGATCATTTTCCGGCATATCCTGCCGAATATCCTGCCTGTCATGCTGCCCACCGTCTCCATCGGTTTTAACAACGCCGTTCTGGCGGAGGCCAGCATGAGTTATCTGGGTGTAGGCGTACAGCCGCCCCATGCTTCTCTCGGCCGTATGCTGGCCGAAGCCCAGGGCTATCTGGGCAATGCCCCATGGTACGCCATGTTCACCGGTCTTGCCATTGTTCTGCTGATTTTGGGCTTCTCCATGCTGGGAGAAGGGCTCAATCAAAGAGACTGACCCTGCTTTCTGGGACAACCACTGATGGTATCAGCGCCGCCCAGGAAAGGAGAAAACCCATGCTGGATATTCGCAATCTCAACATTCGATTCTACAAAAACCGGGAGGGCCGCTGCGCTGTCCAGAATCTGAACCTGCACATGGAGCCAGCCGAGATTTTAGGTCTGGTGGGTGAGAGCGGCAGCGGAAAGACTGTGACGGCTATGGCTATCTCCGGGCTCATGAGCCGCAGCCAGGCGGAATGTCGGCGTGGTGTTTCAGGAGCCTATGTCCGCCATGAACCCCGTGATGAAGATCGGCGCTCAGATTGAGGAGCCGCTGCTCATCCATACGGATATGACCCCGGCCCAGCGGCGGGACCGTGCGCTTTATGTCTTATCCGCCGTGGAGCTGCCAGAGCCTGAGGTGGTATATCATAAGTACCCCCACGAGCTCTCCGGCGGCATGCTCCAGCGTGCCATGATCGGGGCGGCTCTGGCCATCCGTCCCCGGCTGCTTCTCTGTGACGAGCCAACCACCGCGCTGGATGTAACCATCCAGCACCAGATTATTGAACTGTTAAAGCGGGTAAATCGGGAATTTGAGGTGGGGATTCTATTCATCTCCCACGACTTGCATGTGGTGCGGAAGCTCTGTCCCCGGGTGGCGGTGATGCGCCGCGGCGTCCTGGTGGAGGAGGGACCTGTGGAGCAGGTGTTCCATGATCCTCAGGATGAGTACACCAAGCGGCTGATTGCCGCCATACCCACCAGAAGGAAGCGGGGGTAAGCTATGGCAAAGACGCCGATTTTGGAAGTACGTAACCTGAATAGCTTCTACCAGCAGGGGAGTGGCCTGTTCCGCAGCAAAAAACGCCGTCAAGTCCTAAAGAATATAAATCTTACCCTTTGTCCCGGCGAGGTTCTGGGCATAGTGGGGGAGAGCGGCAGCGGCAAAAGCACCTTGGCCAAGGTGATTCTGGGTATGGTGACCCAGTATGAGGGGGAAGTCATCCACCATAGTCTCCGGCCTCAGATGGTGTTTCAGGATCCGTATTCTTCCCTAAATCCCGCTTTTACTATTGGAAGGATTGTGGAGGAGCCCCTACTCATCTACGGAAAATACGGCACGGTGGAGCGAAAACGTCGGGTTCGTGAGATGCTGGAGGATGTGGGTCTGGGTGAGGAGTATTTGACCCGCTTTCCCGGAGAGCTCTCCGGAGGACAGCGTCAGCGGGTGTCCATTGCCGCCGCCATGATCGTGCGGCCCAGACTGCTGATTCTGGACGAAGCGGTCTCTGCCCTAGACGTGACAATTCAGGATCAAATTCTGGACCTGCTGGTCCGGCTGAAGAAGGAAAATAACCTCAGCTACCTGTTCATTTCCCACGACCTCAACGTGGTCTATCAGTGCTGTGACCGGGTGCTGGTGATGAAAAATGGACGAGTAATAGAGGAGAATACCGTGGACGGCATTTTCGACCATCCCCAGCATGAGTACACCAAGCAACTCCTTCATGCGGCGGAATAAATAAAACTAGTTCACCCGGAACGCAGATAGTTGCGTTCCGGGCTGTTTTTTATGTCTGCGATGTTGTTTGTGGCCCCGTCTCCACCTGGACACTGATTCGCATCAGGTAACGAGAAGGGTCGGGGCTTGACATATAGTGCAGGAGATCTTCCTCGTAGAGATTGCCAATGATGCGGAAGCCTTGGTCTTTCACCCACCGGACGAGCCTTGCATAGGCCGATTCCAGGGATTCATAGCTGCCCTGGTGATAGAGAACAGCATAGGTTCCGGCGGGCTTGTCCATGAGATCCTCCGCCTCGGCCCCGGGTCCCAGACGGCAGAAATGGTAGTCTTCAACATAGCGCTCCTGAGTCAGACTTTCTCGGGTGACAATATCACCCGGCGGGAAGGCTAAGCTGCCGTGCTCTCTGGCCCGCTGGAGGAGTTCCCTCGAGTGAAGGAGATATTTCTGCTCGTCGTAATGGGCATAGTCCGCCGCTTTCACCGCCAGATAGCGCTCTGGCTGATGTAGTGTCTCCAATCGAATGGTTCCGGGGATTACCCTTCGAGCTAGCTCCGTGGCCAAAATAGTCTCTCCAAGCAGCTGCTCCATGGCCTCCAAGCGAAGACGCTCCTCTTCCAGCACCAGCTGCTGTGCCCGCAGGAGCTCCAAAAATTTCTGAGGGCTGCGCCCATCCAGGTAGGATTTGATTTCTCGGAGAGGCATGCCCAGCTTTTTAAGGGCAGCGATTAAATCAAAGGTGTAAAGTTGCTTCACGGAGTAGTAGCGGTAGCCGTTTTCATGGTCCACCTTTTCCGGCTTTAAGATACCGATCTCGTCGTAATGGAAGAGGGTGTCCTTTTTCACACCGCAAAGAGTGGCAAAGGCGCCGGCCTTTAAAAAAAATCCCGACATGTTTAAAATCCTCCTTGACTATTGGGTTACCCCATGCCTTATGATGATGTCAGTATAGCAGATGCGGGGAGCGCCCACAAGGATTTCGGCGGCCCTGTCCCGGGGGATTTCTTCTCCGGAATTTATTTTGAGGTGAAATAATCATGAACTCCCCTGCTGGAGTGGAAGGCTCCTGGAAAACCTTCTCCCGCTACGTCCTCCCCTCGGTGTCAGCCATGGTTTTATTCTCTATGTATACCGTGGTGGACGGGATTTTCGTTTCTTGGGGCGCTGGTAGTGACGCGTTGACTTCTGTGAACATTGCCATGCCCTTTGTGAATTTTCTCTCGGGCTTCTCCATCCTTATCTCCATGGGAACCGCCACACTGGTGGCCTTTGCACGGGGACGGGGGGATACCGAGGAGGCTGATGGACTTTTTTCCCAAACGGTCGCGGTTATCGTGGCCGTCTCTCTTCTGATCACCGGCCTGGCGGCGGCCTTTGCGGAGCAGATTGCCGCATTTTTGGGTGCTGGCCCCGCCTACATTGGAGATTCCACCGCCTACCTGCGCATTGTCAGTCTGTTCTCCGTATGCTTTATTCTATCCTACTGTCTGGAGGTTATGGTAAAGGTGGATGATAGCCCGGTGATGGCCATTGTGGGTGTGGGCGCCAGCTTTCTCACCAACGTGGTGCTGGACTATGTAATGGTCATTGTTCTGGATTGGGGCGTCAGGGGCGCGGCTTGGGCCACGGGCATAGCTCAGGTGGTGAGCCTACTGATCTTCCTAGCCTACTTTTACAGCAAGCGATCCCATCTGAAGATCCGTCGGTTTACCCCCCGGCCCAGTGCCTTTAAGCGTATTTTCCCCTTGGGGGTGGCTGACTGCTCTGTGGAAATGATTGTGGCCTTCCTAATCCTAATTTATAACCTGGTGCTCCGCCGTGTGTTTGGGGAAGAGAGCCAGGCCATCTACGCCGTGGTGGCCTACATTAATCTCTTCGTATTCATGGTCATGCAGGGTGTGGCCCAGGGCATGATGCATCTGGTGAGCCTGCACATGGGCAAGGAGGAGTACGGTGCGGTGCGGGGCTACTTCCGGATGGCTCTGCTTACCTGTGTGGGTGTCAGCATCCTGCTTGTGGCGGTTTGCAACCTGTTCCCCGAAGTGATTGCGGGTCTGCTGATGCGCTCTACCGAGCCCATGTATCAAGATACCCTCTACGCATTGCAGCGCTTCTCGCTGTCCTTTCTCTTTGTAGGACTCAACATCTCCATTGCCGGGTATCTTACGGCAGTGGAAAAAGCGATACCCTCCGTCTTTCTGGCTGTGAGCCGCGGTTTTGTGTTTGCGCCCATAGCGCTGCTGCTGTTGGCCTTTACGGGGGGTGGACAGTACGTTTGGTTTGCCGCATTGGCTGGTGAAGCTGCCTGCTTTTTGGTTTCCCTGCTGGTCTTGCAGAAGTCAAAAGCGACCCAGTTTAGGCAGATACAGTGTAAGGACACCGACATTCAGTAATTTTTCTCACTCATTATTCATAAAAACGGTAAGGTCCTATGACGGGTGTAAGCCTGGCATAGGACTTTACCATACAAAGATCATTGCTGTGCTGTGATTATAAAGGGG
>JAGFXS010000138.1 GCA_017861415.1 Bacillota bacterium | reverse complement strand
GGGGTGAAGCTGGGCCTTGCTAATGTCATCACCCTTTTTGCCCTTTGGACTCTAGGTCGCCGGGCGGCAGGCACCGTCCTGCTGGTTCGAATTGTTCTGGGTAGCTTTGTGGTAGGCAACCTGATGACCATGTCCTATAGCCTAGCCGGCGGTGTCCTCTGCTTTCTTCTCATGGCTTTGATGAAACCTCTGTTTTCCGAGACCCAGATTTGGATTCTCAGCGTCTTTGGCGCCATCGGCCACAATGTGGGACAGCTGGCCATTGCTGTTGCCATCACCGGCACGCCGTCCATCCTTCTGCCCATCGGCCCCGTGCTGATGCTTTCAGGGATTGTCACCGGCCTGTTCACCGGACTCTGCGCCCAGGCGGTGATTCTCCACCTCCCCACTGCCAGAAAACATGGCGGCGGCAAGGTTTTATAATCGATTTTTTGTGCGCTTTTGCCCGAACGGACTTCCGTTCGGGCTTCTATTTTGCTTATTGTAA
This sequence comes from Bacillota bacterium, assembly GCA_017861415.1. Taxonomy (GTDB): domain Bacteria; phylum Bacillota; class Clostridia; order Oscillospirales; family Oscillospiraceae; genus Evtepia. The sequence continues at coordinate 2,659 of JAGFXS010000138.1, read as the reverse complement.
ACCATTTTTATCATTATGGTTTACAATAGATTTTACGTGTGGTAAACTGTTCACCAGAACCCACTTGTTCGGCAGCGTTGTGTGCCGATTTACATCCGAGAGGAGCCTTTTACCATGAAATCCCTTTCACCCTCCCGTCCCCCCAGCCGCACCCGTAGTCTCACCATGATCGCCCTGTCCGCCGCTCTCATAGCCATCTGCTCCTGGATTGCCGTACCCACAACCATTCCGTTTACCCTGCAGACTTTCGCCGTCTTCACCGTTCTTGGCCTTTTAGGCGGACGGCTGGGCACTGCTGCCATCGCCACTTACTTGGTGATGGGGCTGGTTGGCCTGCCTGTCTTTTCCGGCTTTTCCAGCGGCCCTGTCGCCCTGTTTGGGGCTACGGGGGGGTATCTTATGGGCTTTCTGTGCATGGGGCTTTTGTATTGGCTCCTCACCCATTTATTGGGAAACCGACTGCCCCTCGTCGGCCTGTTTTTACTGTCAGGGCTACTGCTGCTGTATTCCTTCGGCAGTCTCTGGTTTCTCTGGGTCTATCTGGGCAGCGGCAAAGCCGCAAGCTTTCTCACGGTTCTTGGCTGGTGCGTCTTCCCCTTTGTCCTTCCCGATCTCCTCAAGTTAGGGCTGGCCCTGGCGGTGATTCGCCGGCTGCGCCCGGTGATCTCTCCCTGACTCCCCTCCACCCGGTTTGCAGCCCTTCATTGGGTGTTGCGGACCGGGTGATTTTCCGTTATAATGTTGTTTTACTATATCTATTCTCTGAGGAGGCGATGGCGATGTCCCTTCGTGAGCGGATTCTGGCGGTACTGGAGGAGCGACGGGGCGACTATATTTCTGGGGAGGCCCTGGCCGGTACCCTGTCCGTCAGCCGCAGCGCTGTGTGGAAGGCTATCCGCAAGCTGCAGGATGAGGGCCATGAGATTGACGCCATCCCCAGCCGGGGCTACTGTCTGGCCCCCGGCAGTCAGGTGCTCTCTCCCCAGAGCATCCGCCCTTACCTCCATCACAATGAACTAAACCTTTTGGTTTATCCAGAGGTCACCTCCACCAACACGCTGGCAAAACAGATGGCAGAGGAAGGTGCCCCCGAAGGCACCGTTATCTTAGCGGAGACTCAGACCGCAGGCCGGGGCAGGCGGGATCATAGCTTCCACTCTCCCCCTGGGGGCGGAATCTACATGAGCATGATCCTCCGACCCGCCTTTTCTGCCCAGGACTCCCTATGCATCACCACCTGCGCCGCTGTGGCCGTGGCACGGGCCATCGAGAACATCTCCGGGGTGGACGCCCGGATTAAATGGGTTAACGACGTCTTCTGCCACGGGAAGAAAGTCTGTGGCATCGCCACCGAGGCCTCCATTGACTTGGAAAGCGGCGGCCTTCATCATGCCGTTCTGGGTATCGGCATCAACGTCTTCCCTGGGCCAGAGCCGCTCCCCACCGCTCTGGCGGAGATTGTGACCACCGTTTTCCCCGCAGCTCCCCAAGGGGCGGATGTCCGCAGCCAGCTGGCAGCGGAGGTTCTCAACCAGTTTCTATCGGAGTACCCCCGTCTTACGGAGAAACGCTTCTTTCAGGATTACCGTGCCCGCTCCATGCTACTAGGGCAGCCCATTAACATTCTGCGCCGGGGGGAGACCATCCCCGCCCTGGCCTTGGATCTTGACCGGGACTTCGGTCTGTTGGTGCGCCTGGCAGATGGTCGGGAGGAGACACTTTCCTCCGGAGAGGTGAGCATTCGGCCCCGGTGACAGTTACGTCCTTTATCTTAGAAAGGAATCCCTATGAAGCAAAACCTGATTTTAACCGGCATGCCCGCCTCGGGAAAGAGCACTCTGGGCGCCCTCCTTGCCCCTGTTTTGGGCATGGACTTTCTGGACACGGATCGCGTTGTGGAGGATTATCTGGGAGAACCCCTTCAGAATACCATCAGCACAAAAGGCATTCCCTATTTTCTGTCTAAAGAGGAGGAGGCCATTCTGACCCTCCACGTGGAGGGAACTGTCATTGCCACCGGGGGCAGCGTGCCCTATTCCCAACGGGCCATGGATCACCTCCGACAGAACGGACTTTGCGTCTATCTCGCTGTGCCGTATGGAACTCTGGCGGCCCGACTCTCCGATTTGGGCACCCGAGGTGTGGTCATACCCAGAGGAATGACCCTACTGGATCTCTGCCGCCAGCGGGAGCCTTACTACCAACGCTTCGCCGACCTGATCTTTCATACCTTCTGTACTGACGGCATAGACCCGCCCCCGCAGAGACACGCCGACGCCCTTCTGAGCCTGCTGGAACTGGACAGCCGCTGGCATCCCCAGCCCTAGAAACTGCACTGCAAAAGCCACAATTTACACATTATTCACGAAACCTTTCTTGACTGCTCATAGTTTTTGATTATAATAATAGGTAAATTCGATCCCCCCTGGCCTGGCTTTTCTTGTGCAAGATGTGGAGATGATGTATTTTTGACTAGCCGCATAAAACATTTTTTGATGTCCCGCTCCGGCCTTGATGCCTATAATCTGATCTTACTACTCCTATTTTTTCTTCTTCGTACCGTGGCACGGTTCACAGGCTTTCTACCCCTTCAGATTCCTGCCTTTGTGATTCTGGGTTACGCGTTGTTCCGCTTCTTCTCTCCCAACCAGTTCAAGCG
>JAGFXS010000137.1 GCA_017861415.1 Bacillota bacterium | reverse complement strand
AGGATGTGGTCATCTTCAATCATGACAATGAGGAGACACTTTCCATGGCGGCGCGTGCGCCAGCTAAGCGAGTGTTTTTTAGCCGTAGTCCTCTGGAACAGGGGGTCTTTGTGGAGGATGGGATGATTGTCATCTCCGATGAGAAAGAAAAGCGGCCTATTATTTCAACAACTGATATCCTGATCCCCGGTCAGCATAACGTGGAGAATTATCTGGCTGCCATTGCCGCAGTGGAAGGGCTTGTGTCCCGCGAAGTGATCGAGAAAACGGCGAAAACCTTTCCCGGGGTGGAGCACCGCATCGAACTGGTGCGAACCCTTGGGGGAGTACGGTATTACAACGACTCCATAGCTTCTAGCCCCACCAGGACCATTGCGGGGTTACGATCTTTTGATCAGAAGCTCATTCTTATCGCCGGAGGATATGACAAAAAAATCCCCTTTGATGTTTTGGGTGAGGAGATCTGCCGCCGAGTGAAATCTGTGATCCTTACCGGGCACACAGCGGAAAAAATCCGGGAAAGCATACTTGCTGCGCCAAATTACACAGAGGATACTCCAGAGATAATGATGGCAGACTCATTTCAGGAGGCAGTACTGGCAGCGTACCGTAAGGCTCAGCCGGGCGATGTGGTGATCTTATCTCCTGCCTGCGCGTCCTTTGACCATTTCCCTAACTTTGCCGAGCGAGGGCGAACCTTTAAGACTATTGTGAACAACCTTCCGTAAAGGAGAACACATCTTGGATTTGATACCTGTTTTGGAAAAACTAAGCGAAGTTGGAGGGCCATCGGGTTTTGAGAGGCCCGTAGTGGAGGTTGCCGCTGCGCTGCTACGCCCGTATATGGAGGAAACCTATATAGACCGCTTCGGAAACCTTGTGGGTATCCGCCGTTGCGGGAAGCCCGGCGCAAAGGCTCTTCTACTGGATGCCCACCTGGATGAGGTGGGGCTGATAGTCACCGGAGTTGAAAAGGGATTCCTGCGATTTCGGTCCATCGGCGGCGTAGATCCACGCATTCTTCCTGATCGCAGAGTCCAAATTCTAACTAAGCCTATTATTCAAGGTGTGATTGCCTGCCTGCCGCCGCATCTCCAAAAGGAGTCCGATCAGAATACTGCCACGCCTATTGAGGAGCTCTGGATTGACGCGGGGTTGAGTCAGGAGGAAGCACATAAAAGAATTCCTGTGGGAACGCCAGTGGTTTATGGGGCGGCATTCACCTCCTTGCAAAACGGCCATGTGGCAGGTAAGGCCATGGATGACCGGGCCTGCTTTACTACGCTCCTCTTTGTAGCGGAAGCACTGCAGGATAAAGATCTGGACGTAGACCTCTATATTATGGGAAGTACCCGTGAAGAAGTAAACGGCAGCGGTGCGGCGGTAGGCACCTTCGCGCTGAAACCAGACTGTGCCATTGCTGTGGATGTGACCCATGGGAGAACGCCGGATGGATCCAAGGATGAGACTTTTCTCCTTGGCAAAGGGCCGGTGATCGGAATCGGTCCCAATATGACTCGCTGGATGGCGGATCGTCTGGTTAAGAAGGCGGAGGAGCTGGGCTATGCCTGGCAGCCAGAGGTAATGACAGGGCATTCCGGCACCAACGCTTGGCGGATGCAGATTGCCAGGGATGGGGTAGCGACAGCGGTGCTCTCTATTCCGCTAAAATATATGCACACGCCCTTTGAGGTGATCCAGATTGCCGATATTGAAGCCACAGGGAAGCTGCTGGCGGCCTTCGTTGAGGGCTTTTCAGGGGAAGGCAGGTGTATGGCATGACGGAGCGCCTTATGACCCTGTGCCAGCTTTCCGGTGTTTCCAGCCGAGAGGATGCAGTACGGGACCACATCCGCCGGGAGGCGGAGCCTTATGCGGATACTATCCGTGAGGATGTATTGGGCAACCTCATTGTGTTTAAAAAAGGCGAGCGGTCTACGGGGGAAAAGCTGATGCTGGCTGCCCATATGGACGAAGTGGGTTTGATGATCCGCAGTGTAACGGATGAGGGGTACCTAAAGTTTTATACCGTTGGCGGCATCGACCGCCGGGTGCTCATCGGCAAGAAGGTTTTGGTTGGAGATGCGGCAATCCCGGGCATCATTGGCCTGAAGGCCTACCATTTGGTGGGTAAGGAGGAAGAAAAACGGGTTCCCAAACTATCTGAATACTACATTGACATCGGCGGAGAGAGCGCAGATGAGGTGAAAGCTCTGGTTCGCCCCGGAGATGTGGCGGTATTTGATTCAAGTCCCACCCTCTTCGGAGAAGGACTGTTAATGGGGAAAGCTTTGGACGATCGGATCGGCTGTGGGGTGCTTTTGGAGATACTTGCCCGTCCCCTACCCATGGACTGCACCTTTGTGTTTACCGTGCAGGAGGAAGTGGGGACCAGGGGTGCTTTCGGCGCAGCCTTTTCTGTTCAGCCGGAGATCGCCCTTGTTGTAGAGGGCACCACAGCGGCGGATCTGCCCTGGCTGGAGTCTCATCAGCAGGTGTGCAGTCCCGGCAAAGGACCTGTTCTGCCCTTTATGGACGGTGGAACCGTCTATGACCGTGGACTCTTTGAACTGCTCCGGCAATTGGCTGAGCAGAGTGGCATTCCCTGGCAAACTAAGCACTTTATTGCCGGCGGTACCGATGCATCCGCCATCCATACAACCGGGGCTGGGGTTCGTGTGGCGGGTATTTCCGCCGCAGTGCGGTATCTGCACACGCCCAACAGTGTGGCAAGTCTTCAGGATTATGAGAATATGGTGAAGCTGACCTATGAATTTATGGTGGCCATTGCCACATCTTGTTAAAAGGGAGAGGGATATGAATTATTTAGAAACACTACAGCGGCTTAATGCATGCCATGGTCCCTCCGGGGACGAAAGGGATGTTGCCGCCCTTCTGAAGGAATTGGGCGCACCCTACGTGGATGACTGCCATTTTGACGTGATGGGGAACCTAATCCTCCATAAAAAAGGATCCGGCCCCCGGGTGATGTTCGCCGCACATATGGACTCTTTGGGGCTGATAGTCACTCATATTGAGGATTGAGGAGAACGGTTTTTTGCGTTTCGGAAAGATAGGCGGGATCCAGCCCACCAGTTTGCTCCACACGCCGGTGCGGTTTAAAAACGGAGTATATGGGGCTGTGTCCCTCAGTGAAAAAGTAGAGAAGAAGGATGCTTCCCTCACGGATTTCTATCTGGATATCGGGGCGAAAAGCCGGGACGAGGCGAAGGAAAAGGTTCAGATTGGTGATACCGCTGTAGCCTGCACACCAGCTTTCTCTCTGGGTGAGCGCATGGCGTCTCCTTATATGGATAACCGCATATCCTGTCTGGTGTTGCTGGACGCTTTGTCCCAGCTGGGCGATCATGAAAATGACCTCTACTTTGTCTTTACTGTACAGGAGGAGCTGGGTATGCGGGGGGCGAAGACGGCGGCCTTTGCCATTGATCCGGACTACGGCATTGCCGTGGATGTGACCCTTGGGGACGAACTGGACAGCACGCATCGCGGCAGCAGCGTTCTGGGCGGCGGTGCTGCCATCAAGGTCATGGACCAGTCGGTGATTTGCCATCCCCAGGTGGTGGAAGACCTAGAGACACTTGCCCGCAAAGAAGGGATTCCCCATCAGCGGGACGTTATCACAGGCGGCGGTACCGATGCGGGTGCCATCCATGTTACCCGTATGGGCGTATTAACGGGGGGCATTTGCATCCCATGTCGTTATATTCACTCCCCCGTTGAGACGGTGGATTTAAAGGATGTAGAGGCCTGTGCCGCACTGGTGAAGGCTTTCGCCGAGGCAACCCTGCCTAGACTGGGATAAATAAAGAAAAAGGAATATTAATATGTCTTTAAATATCAGTGATCGCGTTATAGAGTTGGGGGTTCAGGCGCAGAAGGCCTTATCCGCTCAATTCGAGGGCATTGACATCATCGCCGAGGCCAACACCCGCAAGATATTGGGTGCCTTTCAGGCTCACCAGGTGGCGGAGCATTATTTTTACGGCACCACAGGCTATGGTTACAACGATGAAGGCCGAGATAAGCTGGATGCCATCTATGCCGAGATTTTCGGAACACAAGACGCCCTAGTGCGGATTGGTTTTGCCAACGGTACACACGCCATCGGTGCGGCCCTCTTCGGTGTCCTTAGGCCGGGGGATGTATTGCTCTCCGTCATCGGAGCGCCCTATGACACAATGTTGGGTGTGATTGGTGTAACAGGCAACGGCAACGGCTCTCTGCGAGAATTTGGCATCGAGTACCGTCAGGTGGACCTGACACCGGAAAATACCCCGGACCTGGATGGGATTGCACAGGCGGTGAAAGATTCTCGTATCAAAGCGGTACTGATCCAGCGATCCCGCGGCTATGCAACCCGGGCCTCCCTTTCCGTGGGGGAAATTGAGGAGATCTGTAAAATTATCCGCGCAGAAAACGAAGATGTTTTCATTCTCGTAGATAACTGTTATGGAGAGTTCGTGGAGCTATTGGAACCTACCCAGGTTGGAGCCGACATGGTCATGGGTTCGCTGATCAAAAACCCCGGGGGTGGACTGGCCCCCAACGGGGGGTACATTGCGGGGAATCATAAGCTGGTGGAGAGCACCGCTATGCGGTTGACAGTCGCTGGCATCGGCAGAAAATGCGGTGCTACTTTAGGCTATAATCGGGAGCTGTACCAGGGG
>JAGFXS010000136.1 GCA_017861415.1 Bacillota bacterium | reverse complement strand
ACTATCCATCCAGCACATGTTCGCCATGTTTGGCGCGTCCGTACTCGTTCCGTTCCTGTTTCAAATTAATCCAGCTGTTGTTCTGTTTATGAACGGCATTGGCACTTTACTCTTCATCTTAATTACGAAGGGCAAAGCGCCTGCATACCTTGGCTCTAGTTTTGCCTTTCTGGCACCGGCCGGTCTTGTCATCTCAAAATGGGGCTATTCCGATGCATTAGGTGGCTTTATTGCCGTTGGCCTTGGCCTATGTATCCTGTCCGCCATTGTATACAAATTTGGCGTCAAGTGGATTGATGTGGTGCTTCCGGCGGCGGCCATGGGTCCTGTCGTTGCCCTCATTGGTCTTGAACTTGCAGGAACTGCCGCAAACACAGCCGGTATGATTCCCTCCGAAAGCGCACCTATCCAGTCAAACAACTTGATTGTGTTCCTCGTTACCTTAGGCGTTGCCGTCTTTGGCAACCTTTTATTCCGCAAATTTTTTGCCGTAATTCCAGTCCTGGTTGCTATCGTTGCAGGATATATTACAGCACTTGCTACAGACGTCATTACGAAGGAAAAACTTTCTGCTGCACTCCATGCCGACCTTTTCTCCATGCCAAATTTCTCACTTCCACATTTTAATGGGGAAGCCATCATCATGATTCTGCCGGTCATCTTAGTGCTTGCCTCTGAACACATCGGACACCAGATCGTGACCAGCACCATTGTTGACCGCGATCTCTTAAAGGATCCTGGCCTGCACCGTTCCTTGTTTGCGGACGGCCTCTCCACGATGCTCTCTGGCTTTGTTGGCTCGGTTCCCACCACGACCTATGGAGAGAACATTGGCGTCATGGCAATGACTAAGGTATATTCGGTTCGCGTCATTGCCGGCGCGGCCATTCTGTCCATCCTTGCTTCCTTTATTGGCCCTCTGGCAGCACTCATTCAAACCATCCCGGGTCCCGTGATTGGCGGCATTTCCTTCCTTCTGTATGGTATGATTGGTGCTTCGGGTATCCGCGTTATGGTTGATGGAAGAGTGGATTATGGAAAAAACCGAAACCTGATTTTGACCTCCGTTGTCTTCGTAACCGGCCTCTCGGGCATCTCTCTTAATATTGGTCCCGAGGTTCAACTAAGAGGCATGGTGCTTGCTTGCATCGTTGGTATGGCCTTGTCTCTGTGTTTCTTTGTGTTTGACAAATTGGGTTTGTCAAATGACAGGGGTTAACTTCCGCAACATATCGGATGCCCCAGTGGATTTGCCATACCATTTGGTTTTAAAAACCTTGGCATAATCCGCTTACAATAAAACACCCCCCTACTTTATTGAGCCCATCGAAAGGTGTAGCTTCCATAAAGTAGGGGGTGTTTTAATCTGCGACGCAAGGCTTGCGCGGTAGTTCTCGCAGTGATGCCATTGGATGGCGTACCCAGATGGTCAAATTGATTCGCGATATCAGAAAGTATTGCATTTGACAAGAGTCGACAAAAAATTTAGAATAGGCAAGAGTATGTCATGTCCTTGGTGGCTTTTGCATACACTAAATGGACAAACTACTAGGAGGCTGAGCTCTTTGAAGAAGGTGATTGCCACAGCGCTCATTCTGACGCTGCTGTTTTTTTTGATTCCTCTGATCCTGCCAGGTCCTGACCGGGTGGACGAGGGGAAAGGCACCGGTGAACCCGGTGAGAGTGAGGGGAGTTATCAGGGTGACTGGAAGGAGCTGGCAGGAGACCAGACCCTTCGGGTCCTTCTCAACGGAGAAGTACGGGAAATGCCCATTAACGAGTACATATGGGGAGTGACAGCGGCGGAGATGCCAGCCTCCTTTGAGTTGGAGGCGCTGAAGGCCCAGGCGGTGGCTGCCCGGACCTATGCCCTGCGCCGGGCAGCTGTGCCCAATCAGAACCATCCCGACGCCGATGTCTGCGGGGATTATACCTGCTGTCAGGCCTATATCTCACCGGAGCAGGCGGCGGCCAATTGGGGAGACAACGCCGAGGTCTATACTGCAAAGATTACCCGGGCGGTGGCAGACACAGGTTTGGAGGTGATCCGCTATCAGGGCGCCCTCATTGATGCGGTTTTCCACTCCAGCTCAGCAGGGTCCACTCAAGATGCTGTGGCGGTATGGGGAAGCAGCGTTCCCTACCTGGTCTCCGTGAATAGCCCAGAGGGGGAGGAGGTTCCAAACTTCCACTCTCAGGTCAGCCTCTCCGCAGAAGAGTTCCGAAGCGCCTTTCTGGCTGCCCATGCCCAGGCCAATCTGGGGGATGATCCCAAGTGGTGGATTGGAGAGACGGTTCGAAACGAGAGCGGTAGCGTCGAGCAGATCAACATTGGGGGTGTGCTCCTCCGGGGGAGCGATGTGCGTAGCCTTTATAAGCTGCGCTCCGCCAACTTTACCGTGGAGGCCAAGGGGGATCAGATTGTTTTCCAGGTGGCTGGATACGGCCATGGAGTAGGCATGAGTCAGTACGGAGCCAATACCATGGCTACACAGGGGAAGGGGTATCGGGATATTCTGTCCTGGTATTACACCGGAGTGACCATTGAGACCTATACCGGGCGCTGATTGAAAGAACAAACATCTTGACAGTTATGATACAATAGGTCGGGGAAATCCCGTTTGTGAAACCCCGGTTAACTTGAAGCCTTTTTAGTATATACAAAGGAAAGGGAGCTGCACCATGACAACCACCTATGACGTCGCCATATTGGGCTGCGGAGAGGCCGGAATTTTTGCCGGCTATGAGCTTTTCCGGCAAAACCCCGGCCTTAACATTCTCATTGTCGATCAGGGCCATGATATTTACGAGAGAAGCTGTCCTATTGTTGCGGGGAAGACTCGCGCCTGCATCAACTGTCCCGTGTGCCACACCATGTGCGGCTTCGGAGGCGCGGGGGCTTTCTCCGACGGCAAGTATAATTTTACCACCGCCTTCGGCGGCTGGCTCACAGACTTCATGGACGAAGCAGAGGTCATGTCCCTTATTGATTATGTGGACGGCATTAATGTGGCCCACGGCGCCACGGATAAGGTGTATTCCACCGACACCCCTCAGGCCAAGGCCCTTCAGAAACAGGCGCTGGAGCATGACCTCCACCTCCTTCAGGCCCGAGTAAAGCATCTGGGTACTGAAAACAACCTGCGCATCCTCGCCAACATTTACGAGGAGATGAAAACGCAGGTCACCTTCCGGTTCCGTACTGAG
>JAGFXS010000001.1 GCA_017861415.1 Bacillota bacterium | reverse complement strand
TCCACCCAGGTGGGGATGTCAGAGACGTCGTAGTATTCACACTCGCCGGTGGTGGCATCTAAGAGTGCGGCGCCAATAATATCGGGACCACCGAAGAGGCCGATGGTTCTAGTTTCGCGAGGGCTGACCCAATAGGGGTGACCCTGCTCATCAACTTCCAAGTGAGGGGCTCGGAACATATACGTGGGATAGTTAAAGCGCAGGGTACGGTTTAAGTCACGGGTAAAGTATTCAGAAGGCGAGTAGCGGATGCCGCCCAAATCTAGGCTGGACATACGGGTAACCTCAACTTCTTGGGTTACCATGTCTACCAGCACATAGGCGGGCAGACCCTGGCCGCGGTTGTTAAACCATTTGAAAAAGTCACCATATTCCAGACTGGATATGCGGACGGGTCGGTTGTTATAGTTAACCTGGACATAATCAGAAGAAACCTCAAACTGGCTCACCATGTCGGACAGCTCGCCCAGCTTTCGGTTGCCCAGACGGCGAGCGGAAGACTCATCCAGCATTGGGATTTCATTAAAGGAGACGGGTTTTACGTCTTCGGAGAAGTTGCCGGTATCAACTTTTAGCAGGTTATGGTAGGCGTTGGCCCGAAACACCGGCAGAGAAATAAGCTGGCCTAAAACAAAAATTGCAGCAAGAACCAGCAGGATGGCAACCACAATCTTGCACTGAGATTTGGCAAAGGCAATATAATCCTTCAAGGTGAGACTTGCCTTACCAGGATCCATGCCCATGAGGATCATGGCTACCACAATATACAGGAGAAGGCAGACGGCCAGGAAGCTGTAGAAGGAGGTGTTGTGAAGATTGATAGCCGGCAAGGTAACATAAAAGTAGATTGCAGCGAACACAAAGGTAATCACAATGCTGAGGGCAACGCGGAAAGATGTACTTTTCGGTAACTTTGTTGACATGGAAGCTGCTCCTTTCGGTATAAAAACCAAACCGCTGCTCGGTCTTAATACGTAATAGTATACCTTATAATTGAGGAAAAAGCAACCAAACGCACCAGTCATCAGCCGCAATCCTTATAGAAATTTTCTTATAATTGTGGATATTCTGTTAATAATGCCTTTTGATATATTTGACATTGCATGACTTATGATAAATAATAAAGGATAGATTATGGAGAAAAGCGTGGCAAAGGAGAGACAGATCGCATGATTGGAATATTTGACCCTCTTCGCCATATGTCGGTGGAGTCCATCGCCCTTCGGTTTGTTATGGCGCTTGTGTTCGGGGGGCTGATCGGCCTGGAACGTGGGCGGCGGCAGCAGGCGGCTGGTCTACGCACCCACATGATGGTTTGTATTGGTGCAGCTTCCACCATGATGGTGGGAGAATACGCCGTTTTTTACTACGGAATGACCGGCGATATGCTGCGCATTGGCGCTCAAGTGGTCAGCGGTATCGGCTTTTTGGGCGCAGGCAGCATAATTGTTACCAAGCAGAACCGGATTCGTGGCCTGACCACTGCCGCTGGGCTGTGGGCCTCTGCCTGTATGGGGCTGGCCATCGGCATCGGATTTTACGAGTGCGCTTTGATTATGATGGGTGCCATGCTGATCGTGTTGGTGATTCTCAGCGGATTTGATGTGAAATATGTCAAAAGCCCAGCACTGATCTCCCTTTTCGTGGAGGCGGATCCGGACTTTCATTTCAGTGCCATTCTACAGGAAATTAAAGATCAGGGATGGAATGTGCAGGAGATTCGTGAACTTGATTTCTTAGGAAACAATCTTTTGTCCTTGCGGGTGGACCTGCTCTCAGACGAACAAGTAAGCAAGCCTCATTTGGACATTTCTCAGCTTCAAAGGCACGATAAGATCCATTACATCAACATTTTGTGAGCAGTAGCCATGTTGTCCTCGGACTTGAACCAACGCCCCCTTCCTGCGCAGCTGCGCGGGAAGGGGGCGTCATGCTTTCGGTTAAAGTCCGAGAGCGCTTATTCATAAGGTTTTAAGTCATCATCCAAGATTGCCTTCCGATGGAAGGAAGTGTAGGCAGGGGTTAGATGTGGAAACTCCGTACGCAGGGCGCCGATCAAAAGATCCGGATTTAGGCCTGGGTTCTGGGCCTGGAGCAGCACACCCAAATGGAGACGATCACCCTGTGGTTCCAGAGTCTCCACTCTATGAATCAGGGGAATGATATCCAGCTCCGTCATACCGCTCTTTGCCTTTTTGCTACGCTTTTGAATGATGTGCTGCTCACGGCCGGTAATACTCTTTAGGGCCAGGGCGGCCTCTTCCGCCAGCAGCTCATCAAACTCAAGATCTATCTCATAGCGAACGTAGGTCAGTCGGCGGAAAGGGAGGCCCCCTTCATAGCAGCGGTGCACCGTAAGACCTTCGGGGAGGGCCTGGGTCAAAAGTCCGGGAAGATCTTCTTGGGTGGCACCGCCCAGAAGGCCAAATTCCAACACCTCGCATTCGCTGGAGAAACCCAGAGGCAGGGGCAGGGGAATGGAGATATAGGGATGGGGGTGGAAGCCCTCGGTGTGTCGGATGGTGATCCCTGCCCGAAGAAAGCCCCGCTGGAGGGTGCGCATCAGGTCCAGGTGGGAAATGAAACGGGCGGTGCCTGTTTTGGAAAAGCGGATGCGGTGATTAGACACGGCAGACACCTCCCTCGCAGAAATGGTTAGCGCCGCAACCGCCGCACTTGGTTCGGCAGTCGGGAGTGATCAGAGCCTCGTAGCAGGCCTCTCTCTCGGACCAGAGGTATGAATCCTTCACTCCGTCGGAGATGACGGACCAAGGCAGCAGTTCCTCACGGGTTCTCACACGGTTAGCATAGGAAGTGGGATCGAGTCCGCAGTCGGCAAAGACCTGTTCCCAGCGGGGTAGATTAAAATACTCACTCCAGGAGTCAAACTTTGCCCCACGCCGAAAGCCGAGCTCTAGCGCGTCCGCCAAGCGGCGATCCCCACGGGAGAAGACCGCTTCCAGAAAGCTGGTCTCGGGATCATGCCAATTGTAGGTGATAGAGCGGTTTTTCAGGTTGTCCCGCAGTAGGTGGACCTTCCGCAGATACTCCTCCTGGGTGTTTTGAGCCTCCCACTGGAAGGGGGTGTGGGCCTTGGGCACAAAGCAGGAGGTGGATACGGTAATTCGTACTCCCCTGGCCCGGTTAGTGGCAGATTCCCGCCAGACTCGGTGGACCTGGTTGGCCAAATCCGCAATACCCAGAATATCTTCATCGGTTTCCGTGGGGAGACCGAGCATAAAATAGAGTTTGACCGCATTAAAACCGCCGGCAAAGGCAGTGCGGCAGGAAGAGAGCAAATCCTCCTCGGTTAGGTTTTTGTTAATGGCGTCCCGCAGACGCTGGGAGCCGGCCTCGGGTGCGAAGGTCAGACCGCTTTTTCGTCCGCCCTGCTGGAGGCGCTCCATTAGGCTCATGGAGAAATTATCTGCTCGCAGGGAAGGGAGTGAAATGCTGGTTTCATGGGAGTTGCACCAGTCCATCAGCCCGTCGCAGAGATCCAGCAGGTGGGGGTAATCGCTGGAGGAGAGGCTGGCAAGGGTCATCTCCTGATAGCCGGAATTTTGACACGCTTTTATACCCTGCTTTTGCAGCAGAGCCGGATCACGGCCCCGCACCGGCCGGTAGACAAAGCCTGCCTGGCAGAAGCGACAGCCACGGATACAACCCCGGAATAGTTCCAGCATGACTCGGTCGTGAACAATCTCCGTGGAAGGGATAATGGTATCTACGGGATAATAAGAGGTATTCATATCTGCAACCACACGTTTGGTCACCTTATCAGGGACGCCAGCTTGGGGGGTGATAGCGGAAAGGGTGCCATCGTCGTGGTAGGAGATCTCATAAAGAGAGGGAACGTATATACCGGGGATGTCCGCTGCTTTCCGCAAAAAAGCATCTTTGCTCCAATCCTCGGCGGTGGCTTTCCGGAGAAGAGCAATGAGCTCAACCATGACATCCTCTCCCTCGCCAATGGAAAACAGGTCCACAAAGGGAGCCAAAGGCTCCGGATTGTAGGCGCAGGTGCCCCCGGCGATTATCAGCGGGGTGAGTTCAGGGCGGTCCTTGCTGCGCAGAGGGAGACCGGCCAGATCCAACAAATTCAGGATGTTGGTATAAGCCAGCTCATAGCCCACAGAGAAGCCAATCAGGTCAAAATCCCGGATGGGGTCGCCGCTTTCCAGCCCGTAAAGGGGAAGCTCAGCCCGGCGCATTTCTTCCTCCATGTCGCCCCAGGGGGCAAAAACGCGCTCACACCAGACACCCTCAAGCTCATTCATCACGCCGTAAAGAATACGAAGTCCCAAATTGGACATGCCGATCTCATAGGTGTCGGGAAAGCAGATAGCAGCCCGGAAATCCACCTGATCCAGATCTTTCTGCACAGCCCTGTATTCTCCGCCGGTGTAGCGGGCGGGTTTTTGCACCCGAGGCAGAATCCGCTCTAATATCTGGTTCATGCAATGCCTCCTAATAGATCAAGCCTTAAAAATAAACAAATTTTAACGCTTAAACAGTATAGCATAGAAGAAAAAGGAATTACAATGGAAAAAAGCGCAGGAAGAGGAGAAAAGGGGCTTTGTGATGATATCACTTGCTTTCTGTGACCGTTGATGCCATACTGATTGTGAGGTGATACCAATGACATTTCAATATGAAGCAGAACGTATTTTTGCTGTGGACGAAACGGGACGGCTCATTGCCGAGGTGACGTTTCCGGTGAGAAATGGCTTAGCTAACATCAGCCACACCTTTGTGGATGACTCCCTGCGGGGACAGGGCGTGGCTGCTTTGCTGATGGAAGCTGCGGTGAACAGCATCCGGGAGCGAAAGCTCAAGGCAAAGCTGACCTGCTCCTATGCCATTAAGTGGTTTGAAGGCCACCCGGAGCATTATGATCTCCTCTACTGGAGCTGTGACCAAAACCGCTGCTGAAGTGGATTGAGAGAGCAGCCCTGTGTATAGCAGGGCTGCTTTTCTGCATATCCAATGGAGAGACAAATAGGCCCTTGTGGCAGCGTGGCGCGTTATAAAGATCATGAAAGGACGTGAGCCTATGACATACAATTTCGATGAGCGGATTGACCGCAGGGGGACCAATGCGGAGAGCGTGGATGCCTTCCGTCATGCCTTATTTGGGAAGGAGTCCGAGACCATTATCTTCCCGTGTCCTGAGGAGGAGCTGATCCGCATGTGGGTGGCAGATATGGAGTTTGCTACCCCAGAGGTGGTGGTTGACGCTATCCGTGCCAGGCTGGATCGGCGTATTTTCGGCTATACGGCGAATTTGGACAGCGCATATTACGATGCCTTTGTTCGCTGGACACAGGACCGATACGGCTGGGGCTTTTCCAGAGAGGAGATGATGACTTCCAAAGGTGTGGTTCCTGCCCTGTACGATCTGGTAAGTTACCTCTGCGCACCTGATGAAAAGGTGCTGATCTTCACCCCCTCTTACGCCCCGTTTAGGCGGGCTGTGACCTTCCACCACCTGACTTGTCTCTGCTCGCCCCTCAAAAAGGATGGAGCGCACTATACCATTGACTTTGAGGACGTGTCCCGAAAACTAGAGGATCCCAAGGTTCGGCTGTGTATCTTCTGCAATCCCCATAACCCTACGGGGCGGCTGTGGAGCAGGGAGGAGCTTGAGCGCTTTGGTCAGCTCTGCCGGGATAAGGGAATTTGGATCATTTCCGACGAGATACACTGCGATCTGCTGCGCACAGGAAAACAACACATTCCCTTAGCGAAGTTGTTCCCGGACTATGACCGGATAATTACCTGTATGTCCCCCAGCAAGACCTTCAACATAGCGGGGCTGATGATCTCCAACGTCATTATTCCAAACGCCGAACTGCGTAAAACATGGCACACCCGCCAGCATCATTCGGAGAACCCTATAAGTCTTGTGGCGGCCCAGGCTGCCTATGAGAAGGGGGGCGACTGGCTGGCGCAGTTGTTGGCCTATCTGGACGGGAATATGGCTCTGACAAAGGAAATCTTGAAGGCGGAACTGCCTGAGGCAAAGTTCTGTATTCCTGAAGCCACTTATCTGGCCTGGATTGATCTGGGGGCTTATTTCCCACCCGAGGAGCGCCTAACCCGGTTCTTTGCCGCTGAAGCCGGTGTTCTACTGGAAGATAGTAGCATGTTTCTTCAGGACGGAGAGAGCTGTATACGCCTGAATTTAGCATCACCCCGCCCAGTGGTTCGGGAGGCCTTAGGTCGCATCTGCCGGGCCGTGAAGGAGCGTGGCGGCAGGGAGATGCCTTGTAGCAGGTGATTGCCTGTTGACAAGGGGAGCAAAAAAGCATAGGATGAAAAAATATATCGCATTCAATTTGCGGCGGATTAATGTGCCGTGATAAGGAGGTAAACCCGTGGTATCGGCGTACATCAAGCGGTTTCTCAGGTTGCTATCGGGCCTGCTGCTCTATGGATTGGGCACCTATCTTGTGATTCAGGCAAACATTGGACTTGCCCCCTGGGAGGCCTTCAGCATGGGTTTTGCCCTACTCACGGGTTTGAGTTTCGGGGACATTGTAGTGCTCTCCGGTCTGGTGATAGTGGGAATTGACATTCTGCTGAAAGAGAAGATTGGGTTTGGTACCCTGCTCAATGCCATCCTCATCGGTAAATTCGTGGATCTCTTTGTATGGCTGGATTTGATGCCGGCAATGGGGAGCTACCTGACCGGCATCCCCCTGCTTCTTGTGAGCCAGGTAGTGATCGCCCTGGCAAGCTTTCTCTATATCGGTGCCGGCTTAGGGTGCGGCCCTCGGGATGCTCTGATGGTGGCCCTGGGCAAGCGTATGCCAAAGGCGCCCATCGGCCTGGTTCGGGGCGGGCTGGAGGGGACGGTGCTCCTCATCGGTTGGCTACTGGGCGCAAAAGTAGGGTTGGGGACGGTAATTGCCGTCTTCGGCATCGGGTTTATTATTCAATACACCTTCCATTTCTTGCGCTTTAATGTGAAGGCAATTCAGCACGAAAATCTGCTGGATACCATAAAGGCTTGGAAACTTGAGACTGTAAAGGGATAATACAACACATAAAAGATCGGACAGCACCTACCTACAGGTGCTGTCCGATTATTGTTGAGGTCACTCAGCCTTCGATCTCCTCTGCGGCGATTTCTCTAAGGAGCTTCAGATCTGCTTTAGAGGAGAGATCCAGTCTTTCATAGAGATCGGGCCGCCGATTACGGGTGCGGAGAATTGACTGCTTCCGCCTCCACTTTTCAATGTTGGCATGATGCCCGGAAAGGAGGATAGGCGGAACAGGTCGGTCATGCCAGACCTCGGGGCGGGAATAATGGGGATGCTCCAGTAGACCGTCCCAGTGGCTCTCATTGATGAAGCACTCGGGGTCGGAGAGGACGCCAGGAACCAGGCGGCAAACAGCATCCGCCACCGCCAGTGCGGGGATCTCCCCACCGGTGAGAACGAAGTCCCCGATGGAGACCTCCTCGTCCACGCATTCGTCAATGAAGCGCTGGTCCACACCCTCATAATGTCCGCAGACCAAAATCAGCCGGTCATAGTCGGTGGACAGGCGCTTGGCATCCTCCTGCCGGAAGACCTGGCCCACTGGAGTGAGGTAAATGGTATGGATACGTTCACCAGCCTCAGTACAAATGTGATTCCAGCAATGGTAAAGGGGATCCGCCTGCATGACGGCCCCCTTACCGCCACCATAGGGGTAGTCATCTACCTGCTTCTGCTTGTTTCTGGTGTGGTCCCTGATCTGGTGGCACTCGATGCGAATGAACCCTCGCTCCTGTGCCCGGCCCAAAATAGACTCGCAGAGCATATCCCCCAAGGTATCAGGAAAGAGAGTCATGATGTCGATACGGTACAAGGACTCACATCCCTTCGATAAGGCGGACTGTCAGATATCCTTCCTGTACGTTCGTATCCAGAATGAAGGCATCCACGGCGGGGATCATATATTCCCGATCGCCGCCTCGAACCACATATACTTCGTGGGCGGGCGGTGTGAGGATGTCCGCTACTTTTCCTAAAACTTTGCCGGTATCTGCTTCACGAACCTCTAGGCCAAAGAGGTCTGCCAGGAAGTTCCGCCCCTCGGGCAAGTCGGCATCATCCCGGTTGATGAACAGGACCTTGTCCCGTAGGCGCATGGCGGCATTAATGTCAGAGACACCCTCTAGGGTAAGCAGGACGTTCTGCTTGTGGACGCGGGCGGCGGCTACTTTGACTGGTTGATTATCAATATAAAAGGTGTCAAAGTCCAGGAGAAATTCCGGGCTATCGCACCAGGCAACTACCTTGAGCTCCCCGTGGGTGCCGTGGGTATTCACAATTTTTCCTGCCTCCAGATATTGCTTTCTCACGGAAAGACACACTCCTTTGTGTAAAAAATGGCGGAGGCAATCTGCCCCGCCACTTTTCCGTTATTCTATGATCTCGACAGAAACACGCTTGCCCTGACGCTGGGCGACAGAGCGCATTAAAACGCGAATTTCCTTGGCGATCCGGCCCTGACGGCCGATCACCTTGCCCATATCGTTGGGGTCTACCCGAAGCTCCAGGACGATTGTCCCATTATCAACGGTTTCGGTAACCACCACAGCGTCGGGATGCTCCACCAGATTTTGGGCAATATATGTGAGAAGATCCTTCATGAGCCCTCCCGATTAGATGGCGCCGGACTTTTTCAGCAGAGCCTTCACCGTTTCGGTGGGCTGCGCACCGGTCTTGATCCAGGCCTGGACGCGGTCAGCGTCGACCTTCACTTCTGCAGGGGTTGCCAAGGGATTGTAGGTGCCCAGTTCCTCAATGAAACGACCGTCACGGGGGTAACGGGAATCGGCAACCACAATGCGATAGAAGGGCTTCTTCTTTGCGCCCATTCTACGAAGTCTGATCTTTACCATGTATATTCACCTCCATTAATGATACATCAAAACAGTATATGGAAACGCCCGAAGGGACGAATGCCAACTATAGAAACACATGCTACGGATTGTGCGGGAATAAAAAGGATGAGCTAGGGGGCTAGGTCAGAAGGGAAGTCGAGGCATCTTTCCTTTACCGAACTGAGCAAATTTCCTCATGTTTTTACCGGAAAACTGCTTAGACATCTGCTTTGCCATCTGCTGCATCATCTCAAACTGCTTGAGCATCCGGTTGATGTCCACCACCTGCATGCCGCAGCCCGCCGCAATGCGCTTTTTCCGGCTGCTGTTCAGGAGAGAGGGGTTTTCCCGCTCTTGGGGCGTCATAGAGAGAATGATGGCCTCGGTGCGGGTTAGTGCCTTTTCGTCGAAGTTGGATTCGTCTAATGCGCCGGGACTCATGCCAGGCACCATAGCGGCCAGATCGGCAATGGAACCCATACCTTTAAACTGAATCAGCTGATCATAGTAATCAGCTAGGGTAAAGCGATTTTTCTTCAGCTTTTCCTGCAAGGCAATGGCCTTATCAGTGTCCAGCTGCTGCTGTGCCTTTTCAATCAGGGATAGCATATCACCCATGCCCAGAATCCGAGAAGCCATCCGCTCGGGATGGAAGACGTCGATGTTGTCCAGCTTCTCGCCCATGCCCACAAACTTGATGGGTTTACCCGTAACAGCCTTGATGGAAAGGGCGGCACCGCCTCGGGCATCGCCGTCCAGCTTGGTGAGAACTACACCGTCGATATCCAAAGCATCGTCAAAGGCCTTGGCTGCGTTTACTGCATCCTGGCCTACCATCGCATCCACCACCAGAAGAATTTCCGTGGGGGAGACAGCTTCTTTGACTGCCTTCAGCTCATCCATCAGGGCATCATCAATGTGGAGCCGGCCTGCGGTATCCAGAAAGACCATGTCATTGCCGTGGGCTTTGGCATGGGCAACAGCGCTCTTAGCGATGGTGACGGGATTCTCCTGCCCCATCTGGAATACAGGGACTCCCAGCTGGCCGCCCACAACCTCTAGCTGGCGGATGGCGGCTGGGCGATAGATGTCACAGGCGGCGAGCAAAGGACGCTTACCTTGCTTTTTCATGAGACCGGCCAGCTTTGCACCATTGGTTGTCTTGCCGGCACCCTGAAGGCCTACCAGCATCACAACAGTGGGGGGAGCAGAGGCAATGGTCAGTTTGCTACTACCACCACCCATGAGCTCAATCAGCTCCTGATTGACGAGCTTCACGATGGTCTGTGCAGGAGTTAAGCTTTCCAGCACATCGGAACCAATGGCTTTGTCGGTAACACTCTTTACGAAGTCCTTGACGACTTTGTAGCTTACGTCAGCCTCCAGCAAAGCCAGACGAATTTCTCGCATGGCTTCCTTGACGTCGGCCTCGGTAAGACGGCCCTTATTGCGAAGCTTTTTAAAGGCAGCGGATAGTTTTTCGGTTAAGCCTTCAAATGCCATGTTTATTCCTTCCTCAGGTTGGAGATAGAATCATCCAGAGCGTTCACCAGCTGCTGTAAGGCGTTGTTCTGCAACTCGTTCAGGTTCAGCTCCCGGATTTCTTCACAGACGCGCTCCACAGCTCCGATGGCCTCGGTGATGCGGTGATAACGACGTATGAGGCCCGTTTTGTCCTCAATCTCCTGCAAGGTGGCTTCCCCGCGGACAATAATATCCCGCACGCCCTGGCGGGTGATGCCGTAATTCTCGGCAATCTCTGCTAGGGAGAGGTCTTCGTTATAGTAGAGATCGTAGAATTCCCGCTGGCGATCTGTCAGAAGATCACCGTAGAAATCATACAGCATGGTCATTCGATAGGTCTGATTCTTCATAGGGAAACCTCCTATCCGCTCTGTGTAAAGCTGTGATGCTTTACAACGCAATTAATCATATTATAAAAAAACAAACTTGTCAAGTGGAAAATGCATAGAAGAAGGCCGATTCGGCAAGGCTTTTGAAGAGGGAAAGGGCTTTTTCTTTCCTCTGATATGTGGTATAATCAACCAAATACGATTGGCAGCCCCACGGAATGGATGGCTGCATGCTCCACCAGAGCGGAAGGAGTGACAAAATGATCATGGAGATCACACACAGAGAGCTTGCCCCAGGCGTAACGCTTTCGGCTGTGCGGACAACAAAATTTAAAACTAGCCTGCTAGGCCTTACCTTTTTGGAGCCACTTACCCAGGAAACGGCCGCGGCTAACGCCCTGATTCCGTCCATCCTTCGGCGGGGAACCCGGGAGCATCCAAAGATGGAGGATCTATCCGCTGCCTTAGATGAGCTGTACGGCGGAGCCATTGAGCCCATGGTTCGCAAAAAAGGTGAAACCCAATGCATTGGGTTTGCAGGCAGTTTTTTGGATGATGCCTACGCCCTAGAACCTTCTCAGATTCTGGAGAAGGCAGCGGCTCTATTGGGGGAAATGCTTTTGCATCCTGCGGGGGATGGGACTTCCTTTCAAGAGGAGTACCTAGAGAGTGAGAAACAGAACCTAGTGAACCGCATTCGCAGCCGGATCAATGACAAACAGCAATATGCTATGTACCGTCTAATCCGGGAAATGTGCGCCGGCGAGCCTTATGGTGTTGATAAACTGGGCGAGGAAGCGGAGGCAGCCGCCCTCACCGGAGAGGCGCTCTGGAAGCGATATCAGGACATGCTTGAGACGGCACCCCTGCAGATTTATTACTGCGGCTCCGCTCCCGCGGATCGGGTAGAGGAAGCGCTGCGCAGCGCACTGAACGGGCTTCCGAACACGAAGCGGCGGGAAATCCCCGGATGTCTGGTCGTGGGTATGCCAGCTGAAGGCAGAGTGCGTTATGTGACAGAAAGTCTGGACGTAACCCAGGGTAAGCTATCCATGGGCTTCCGTTTGGGAGAGAGTTGTACGCAAGTGGAAGAACTTGCTCCTGTACTGATTTTCAATGCTGTTTTTGGTGGATCCACCAATTCCAAGCTGTTTTTAAATGTGAGAGAGCGGCTATCTCTTTGCTACTACGCGAGTTCAGCGATTGATAAACAAAAGGGCCTGTTGCTGGTTTCCTCCGGTGTCGCCTTTGAAAAATATGAATCTGCCAGGGATGAAATTCTGGCCCAGCTGGATGACTGTCGGAAGGGGCGGATCAGTCAGGAGGAGCTGGAAAGCGCCAGACGCTATATAGTCAACCAGCTGCGCACCACCCTAGACTCTCAGGGCAGGCTGGAGGATTACTGGCTTGGTCAGGTGGCAGCGGGGCTACAATTTCCGCCAGAGGAACTGGCTGCTGCGGTGGAGAAAGTCACTGGAGAGCAGGTGCGGAAGGCTGCCGCATCCTGGCGGCTGGATAGCGTTTATTTTCTGGCAGGAAAGGAGGGGATGGGTGAATGACCACCAAAGAATATAAGCAACTGGGCGAAGTGATGGTGGAGGAGCATCTGGAAAACGGATTGGGTGTTTTTGTCTTTCCAAAGCAAGAATATGGGAAGTGCTTTGCCTTTTTTGCCACCTGCTACGGTGGGATGGACACACGGTTCCGTTGGAACAATGCCTGGCAGGACACTCCCATGGGCGTTGCTCATTTTTTAGAGCACAAAATGTTTGACACGAAGGACGGAAATGCCCTACAGATCCTTACCGCAAACGGAGCGTCTCCCAATGCCTTTACCGGTTCAGCCATAACGGGCTATTATTTCGAGGGAACAGAGAGTTTTGAGGAGAACCTCCGTACCCTGCTATCCTTTGTCTCCGAGGGGTATTTTACCCAGGAGAGCGTGGATAAGGAGCAGGGGATCATCGGTCAGGAGATCCAGATGATCGAGGATAATCCCAACTGGCAAGCCTATATGAAGCTGATGGAGGCTCTGTACGGAAATCATCCCATACGAAACTCCGTGGCGGGAACACGGGAGTCTATTGCACAAATCACGGCGGAGACCCTGTACAACTGCCACAGTGCCTTCTATAATCCGGGCAACATGGTGCTCTGTGTGGCGGGAGATGTGGCTCCTGATCGGGTCTGTGAAATTGCCCGGGAGATATTACCTCAGGGCGGACAGTCGGAAATCCCTAGAGATTATGGCATAGCCGAAAGAGAGGCTGTTCACCAGAGCGAACAGGAGTATACCATGGAGGTAGCCACACCTCTTTTCCAGCTGGGAGTGAAGCTGACCCCGGCAAAGGATGGGCAGGACCGCCTGCGACAAAAACTCTTAGGAGAGCTTTTGTGCGAAGCTTGGGTGGGTACCTCCAGCCCCCTCTACGCGCGACTGTACGCCCAGGGGCTTATCAATAGCAGCTTTGGCTATGGGTATGAGGATGAGGCGGGGATTGCTTTCCTCATTGCTGGCGGTGAGAGCCGGGATCCGGCGGCGGTGCGTGCCGCCCTGCTGGAGGAAGCGGCGCGCATCAGCCGAGAAGGGCTTGATGAAGGTCTGTTCCGGCGGCTTCTGAAGGCAGCCTACGGGAATCAGGTGCGGGCGATGAATTCCTTTGAACACCTCTGTGTGGAGCAGGCCAAGGGCTATTTTGCCGGGCAGGAGATCTGGACTTTCCCGGAGATGTATGCCGGCATTCAAAAAGAAGATGTGGAGGCTGCCATTGGGGAATGGATTCTGTCGGAGCGGGTTGCGCTTTCGGTGATCCGGCCCAAGGAGGTGGCCCGGTGAACGCGGTGACCTTTCCCGGCCTGGGATTGAGCTTTGAGCTCAATCCCATTGCCGTGACGGTATTTGGGTGGTCTATTCACTGGTATGGAATCATTATTGCCTTCGGCTTTACCCTTGCATTTCTTTATTGTGCAAAACATGCGAAGGAATATGGCTTTACAGGAGACGAACTTCTGGATATGTTAATCTTTGCCGCCCCGGGGGCCATCATTGGTGCGAGGCTGTATTACGTTATCTTTTATCTGGATCAGTTCCGCCATGCCGATGGGAGTCTGGATATCGCTAAAATGTTCCGGATCCATGATGGAGGCATCGCCGTTTATGGGTCGATTATCGCTGCGGTCTTAGTGGCATGGCTGGTGATGCGGCATAAAAAGAAACCTTTTCTGGCTATGGCGGATTTGTGTGCCTTTGGTCTTCTCATTGGGCAGATGGTGGGCCGCTGGGGTAATTTTGTAAACGTGGAAGCCTTTGGGGGAGAGACAACCTTACCTTGGCGGATGGGTATCCATCAGTGGGTGGGTGGTCAAATTCAGTATTTGGAGGTGCACCCCACCTTCCTGTACGAGTCCTTGTGGAACCTTTTTGGTCTGATTTTCCTAATTGTCCTGACAAAGAAGGGATTGCGAAAATTTGACGGTATGGTATTCTTTACTTATATTGCATGGTACGGCTTCGGCCGGGGGCTGATTGAGGGCTTGCGGACCGACAGCCTGTATTTCTTTGAAACCGGGCTTAGGGTCTCCCAGTTGGTGGGCTTCCTCAGCGCTCTGGCGGCTATTGTCTATCTGATCTTCCGACTGCGGCAAAGACCGGATCCGGGAGATATGTTCGTGAACAAACGAAAAGAGAGTTAGAAAGGTGTGTATCTATGGCGGCAACCATTTTGGATGGCAAGGCTCTGGCGATCAAGTGTAAGGAACGGGTAAGGAAAGCGGCGAAGACACTCTCCAGGCGACCGGGGCTGGCTGTAATTATTGTAGGGGACGACCCTGCCTCACGGGTGTATGTGAACAGCAAACGGCGAGACGGGGAGGAGTGCGGCTTCTACAGTGAGGAGTACGCCCTGCCCGATACCACCCGGCAGGATGAACTGATCTCCCTCGTGGAGTCGCTAAACGCAAGAGCAGACATTGATGGCATTCTGGTGCAGCTGCCTTTGCCCGGCGGACTTGATGAAGAAGCGGTTCTCATGGCCATTTCCCCGGAAAAGGACGTGGACGGATTTCACCCCCTAAACATGGGGGCGTTGCTGATCGGGAAAGAAGGCTTTGTACCCTGTACCCCCGCCGGCATTATGGAGATTCTGGAGGAATACGGCATTGATCCCAAGGGAAAGCGCTGCGTAGTCATCGGCAGATCCAATATTGTGGGCAAGCCCATGGCATTGCTTCTTCTTCAGAAACACGGCACGGTGACCGTATGCCACTCTCGGACAACGGATCTAGCCCAGGTTTGCCGGGAGGCGGACATTCTGGTGGCTGCGGTGGGAAAGGTGAATTTGGTTACTGCCGACATGGTAAAGCCGGGGGCTGTGGTCATCGACGTGGCCATGAACCGCGATGAATCTGGCAATCTCTGCGGCGACGTGGCATACGATGAGGTGGCTGAGATCGCTTCCGCCATTACACCGGTTCCCGGAGGGGTGGGCCCCATGACGCGGGCACTGCTTATGGAGAATACCCTCAAAGCTGCCCAGAAGCATTTGGGTGTGGATTAATGACGACGACCGATCAATGAATTGGATGGAGGAATGACAAAATGAGCGAAAACAGAGAATACATCACCTGTAACGAGGAACATGGTGATATCTACATCTCCGAGGAAGTGGTGGCCATGATCGCAGGGGCTGCCGTTCTGGAAGTGGAGGGCGTGGCAGGACTGGCTGGCGCCAATTTGGGGGAGCAGATACTGGGGAAGAAGACCTACGCCCGGGGCGTCATCATCCAACGGGAGGATGAGCGAATGGTGCTAAATGTGTCCATCATGATCCACTATGGTTATGCGGTACCCGATCTGGCCCGGAAGGTGCAGGAGGCCGTAATCTCCGCCGTGGAGGCCACCAGTGGTCTGGGGGTCAAGACAGTGAATGTGCGAGTCGGCGGTGTGGTATTCAACAAGCAGGATAAGCAGATCAAGCCGTAAGACCTGCTTTTCTGACTACGTATGGAAAGGTGCGCATCCCAAAGGATATTTTTATCCCTTTGGGATGCGCCTTCTTGATGAAACTCATAAAATTTCATCGTTAAAGAAAGAAAGGGTTTATTTTTTCATTCCGAATGTATATAATAGGAAACATTAAAATGAATAACATTACAATGGATACATTTACCCCTTTCTCAGGTATATGGAGGAGAACCCTATGACCAGATCTACCGCACGGGAGATTGCTATGCATTGCTCCTTTTCCCTGAGCTTCACCCTTCAAACAGCGGACGAGCTCCTTGAGGAACGTTTGATCCCCGAGATTTTTGACGCCTGGAAGGACGAGGACCCCATTTATGAAAAATACCCTGATGCGCCTCAGCTGGATTACATCCGTGAGCTGGTCAGGGGAGTGGGTGAGCATGCCCCGGAGCTGGATGAGTACATCAGCCGGCATGCAAAAAATTGGAAGTTTGCGCGTATTCCCAGAACGGCAGCAGCCATCATGCGGGTTGCCATGTACGAAATTCTGTACATGCCCGCCATCCCCAATCGAGCGGCTATTAACGAAGCGGTGGAGATTGCGAAGAAGTATGAGGACGAAAAGGTGGTGGCTTTCTTAAATGGCATTCTGGGCAGCTTTGTCCGGGAGGAGTGCCTGGAGGAAGCAGGCCTATGATTCGGGCGATTGGGCTAGATACCAGCAACTACACCACCTCCGCCGCCTGGTTTGACGGGAGGACGGGGCGAAATGTGGGCCGGCTGCTGGAGGTGCCCGAGGGAAGCCTGGGACTACGCCAGAGTGACGCGCTCTTTCAGCATGTGAAGCGGCTGCCAGAGATTGTAGAAACACTATTAGATAGTAATGACTTGGATTTTGAAGTCGTGGGTGCCAGCACTCGCCCCCGGGAGGTGGAAGACTCCTACATGCCTTGCTTTTTGGCGGGGGAGTCCCAGGGACGTGTTTTGGCGGAGGTGCTGGGAGTGCCCTTTTACCCCTGCTCCCATCAGCAAGGGCATATTGCGGCGGCGGCCTGGTCCGCCGGCTGTATGGAGCTGCTGGACAGGCCCCATTTGGCCTGGCATCTCTCCGGTGGTACCACGGAATTGTTATATGTAGAGCCAGACGGGGTTTTGGTGAGGGCTCGGCAGATCGGCGGTACTCGGGACTTAGCCGCCGGACAGCTTATTGATCGGACGGGAAAACGGTTGGGTCTGCCCTTTCCGGCAGGAAAGGCTGTGGATGCCCTCTCCCAGGAATCAGATCAGAATGCTTACTTTTCCGTCAAGGTGCAGGAGATGACATTCTCTCTATCGGGAATCGAAAATAAGGTAAATGCCCTGGCGGATGCGGGAGAGAGCGCACCCAACATCTGCCGCTTTGTGCTGGGCTGTGTAATCCACGCTGTGGAAAAAGCTACGGAACAGGCATTAGCGGCCTATCCGGGTTTGCCAGTACTCTATGCTGGGGGCGTGGCGGGGAATCGGCTCCTTCGAGAGCGCGCCAGAGCCGCTCACGAGGCCCATTTTGCTCTGCCGGAGTATTCCGCCGACAACGCCATGGGCGTGGCGATCTTATCCTGGCGCATGCTGCAAAAGGAGCGAACCTATGGGTGAAGCCATCACTGTTTCAGCGCTGAACCTGTACATCAAGCAAATGATGGATGGGGATACGGTATTGTCTTCTGTTCTGGTCCGGGGCGAGATTTCCAACTATAAAGTCTACCCCTCTGGCCATCACTATTTTTCCCTGAAGGATGCAGAGGGCAGCATCCGCTGTGTCATGTTCCGGCGGGAGGCTGTAGGTCTCCGCTTTCGTCCAGAGCAGGGCATGAAGGTGATTGCCGAGGGCCGAGTAACGGTATTTCCCCGGGACGGTCAGTATCAGCTCTACTGCAACCGTATGATTCCAGATGGGATCGGCGATCTACATCTGGCCTTTGAGCAATGTAAAGCCAAGCTGGAGCGGGAGGGGCTTTTTGATCCCCGGCATAAAAAACCCCTGCCGGCCTATCCGGAAAAAATAGCCCTCGTCACCTCTCCTGCGGGAGCAGCGGTGCGGGACATGATTCGGATTTTGGGGGCGAGGTACCCACTATGTCAGGTGCTGGTGGTGCCTGTGCGGGTGCAGGGGGCAGAGGCCCCCAGTGAGATTGCTGGTGCCATCGACGCAATCAACCGCAATCGGGCTGCCGACCTAATTATTACAGGGCGGGGCGGCGGTTCCCTGGAAGATCTCTGGGCCTTTAACGAAGAACTGGTGGCCAGGGCTATTCACCGCTCGGAGATTCCC
The DNA here is from genome assembly GCA_017861415.1 of Bacillota bacterium. Lineage (GTDB taxonomy): Bacteria > Bacillota > Clostridia > Oscillospirales > Oscillospiraceae > Evtepia. The sequence goes on along the minus strand of JAGFXS010000001.1, from coordinate 3,399 downwards.
GTGATTTCCGCAGTGGGCCATGAGCCTGATGTGACCATTGCTGATTATGTGGCCGATTTACGGGCCGCTACCCCCTCCAACGCCGCTGAATTGGCGGTGCCGGACTCGGAAGACCTGCGCCGGAGGCTCCGGCATCTGGAAACCCGCATGGCGGCGGGTCTGACACGAGACCTGAGGGAGGGCAGACGGGTATTGGATCGAGCCAAGGCAAGCCCTTGGCTGCGGGCGCCTCTGCCAGTGATCCAAGAATCCCGTCAGCTGTTGGACTACCGGCAGGATCAGCTGGTGCACGTCGTTGAGAAGCTTCTCCTCCGGGAGCGAACCCGACTGGGAAAGCAGGCCGCCGCGCTGGATGCGCTGAGTCCACTGAAGGTCTTGGGCCGAGGCTATGCCATCGTCCGGAAGGCAGAGGGGGAAATCGTTCTCAGTACCCGGCAGGTGGACGTGGAGGAAGCTCTGACAGTGCGGCTGAACGAAGGCGAACTCATTTGTCGGGTGGAGAGAAAGGAACCATAAATACATGGCTGAGAAAAAAATGACCTTTGAGGCCTCCATCCGTCGATTGGAGGAGATTGTAGGCACCCTAGAGCGGGGAGATCGTTCTTTAGAGGATGCATTGGCTCTCTTTGAGGAGGGCACAAAGCTTATGAAGCAGTGCAGTACCCTTTTGGATAAGGCGGAGCAAAAGGTACTGAAGGTCACGCAGCAGGCGGACGGAACACTCAAAGAGTCAGAATTCTATCCTCCTGAAGGAGAATAAGCCTATGACACATGAAACACAATTGCAGGCGGATCAGGTTCTGGTGGAAGAATGGCTCCAGAAGCATTTGGATAGCCTCTGGCCCTTTGGAAAGCTGGTGGAATCCATGGGATATAGCCTGCTGTCCGGCGGGAAACGGATCCGTCCGGTGCTGACTTTGGAGGCTTGCCGTCTTTGCGGCGGACGTGCCGAGACAGCGCTGCCTCTGGCCTGCGCCTTGGAAATGGTGCATACCTATTCACTGATCCACGATGACCTTCCCTGTATGGATGACGACGATCTTCGTCGGGGAAAGCCCACCAATCACCGGGTTTTTGGGCAAGCCACTGCCGTTTTAGCGGGGGATGCCCTTCTTACAAACGCCTTTGAGGTGCTGGCAAAGACACCGGAGCTTCCGCCGGAGTGCCAGATTCAGGCGGTACGCTGTCTTGCGGAGGCGGCAGGACCTGCCGGTATGGTTGCGGGACAGATTTTGGATATGGACGGGGCGGGGCGGACGCTCAGCTTTGATCAAATCCGGAAGATCGAGACACTGAAAACCGGTCGTATGATTATGGCAGCGCTGGAACTAGGCTGCATTGCGGCTGGGGAGAACGGTGACCGCCGGTTGGCCCTTTTGACCTACGGAGAAAAGCTGGGACTTGCCTTTCAGATTCAGGATGATATCTTGGATCAAGAGGGAGAGACTGAGGAGTTGGGCAAGCCTGTGGGATCCGATCTGAAACAGGGGAAGGCCACCTTTGTCTCCCTTGCGGGGGCGGACGCCTGCAGGAAGATGGTGGAAGATTTAACGGACGAGGCCGCGGCGGCCATCGCCCCATACAAGGAGCGCGAATTTCTATGCTGGTTGGCAGAAATGCTGGCAGAACGGAGAAACTAGGGGTGGATGGAACCGGATGGAGTATAGATCCCATGATCACGAATGAAGAATACGATAGCCTGAAGAGCCTTAGCGATCAGGAGACCCGGGCCCTGTGCCAACGACTGCGCCACCGCCTTGTGGAGGTGGTCTCCAAGACGGGGGGGCATTTAGCGTCCAACCTGGGCGTGGTAGAGCTCACCGTCGCACTCCACCGGGTCTTTGACACGGGGCGAGACCGGCTGATCTTTGACGTTGGCCACCAGTGCTATGTGCACAAAATACTCACAGGGCGTAACGGACTGATGGAGAGTATCCGCAGCTTCGGAGGAATTGCCGGATTTCCCAAACCCGCAGAATCTCGTCATGATGCTTTCATCGCGGGGCATGCGTCAAACTCTGTATCCGTTGCCCTTGGAATGGCCCGAGCCAGAACCCGTTTGGGTCAGGATTACAATGTCATCGCCCTTTTGGGGGACGGCGCCCTTACCGGGGGGCTTTCCTATGAGGGCCTCTCTTCGGCAGGGCAGAGTGGAGAACCGCTTCTGGTCATTCTAAACGATAACGGCATGTCCATTGCCAAAAACGTGGGAGGCATTGCAGAGCATCTTGCCCGTCAACGTTTGAAACCACGATATTTCCGGATCAAAGGCTGGTACCGGAAGGTAATGAACGCTACGCCCCCCGGTAGAGCAATTTATCGCTTTACCCATAAGCTCAAGGCGGCCATTAAGGCGGCGATGCTCCCGGGTAGTATGTTTGAGGATATGGGTTTCCAGTATATGGGCCCTGTAGATGGGCATGACGTCAAGGAGCTGACCAGAATCCTGCAGCAAGCAAAGTCAATTGGCGGGCCGGTGCTTCTTCACGTAAGAACTGTAAAGGGAAATGGCTTTGCACCTGCCGAGCGGAACCCAGACGCATTTCACGGCACGGCACCCTTTTATCCAGAGAGTGGTCTGCTCCGAAACCAGAGCAGTAAGGAGAGTTTTTCCTCTGTATTTGGAGATACCCTTCTGGATGTTGCCCGTAGGGTACCGGCGCTCTGTGCCATCACTGCTGCCATGGAAGCGGGGACGGGGCTGGTACCCTTCGCCCAGGAATTTCCTGACCGATTCTTTGATGTGGGGATTGCGGAAGGTCATGCGGTGTCCATGGCGGCGGGGATGGCAAAACAGGGATTGCTTCCAGTATTTGCTGTCTACTCCACCTTTTTGCAGCGTAGTTATGATATGCTACTACATGATGTGGCCATCTCGAGGCTCCATGTGGTGTTTTGCGTGGATCGGGCCGGCTTCGTAGGAGATGACGGGGAGACCCATCATGGCCTCTTTGATGTTTCTTACCTTAGCACAGTACCGGGGATGACCATACTCTGCCCGGCCAGTCATCAGGAGCTTTCCTCCATGCTCCATCAGGCTCTGACCCAGGTAGACGGCCCTGTGGCGGTGCGTTATCCCCGGGGAAGCCAGGGAACCTATGAGGCGGATCATAGTCACAATTCGGCTGTAAAGCTAATCGATGGAGCGGACATTACGCTGGTGTCCTACGGGACGATGATTCAGCCTGTGCTAGAGGCAGCCGAAGCCCTGAAAGCCGCGGGATATTCCCCGGAGGTACTAAAGTTAAACCGGATTGCCCCACTGGATGATGCCCTGTTGGCGGAGTCCGTAATCAAGACTGGACGCCTGCTGGTGGCGGAGGAAACGGCTGCCGGGGGCTGCGTAGGGGAGCGAATATTGAGCCGATTGGTGCAGCGTGGTGTCACGGTTAAGAGAGC
>JAGFXS010000052.1 GCA_017861415.1 Bacillota bacterium | reverse complement strand
AATGACCTAAAAATCCACTCTTTCCTTGCATTCGCCATTGGTCTATGGTAAACTTTATTGTAATTATACTGGGATCTTTTTCCGTTTCCCGGTGTGAATCTCAATATAGAAAGCTGAGTTGATGTGTTCTCTTATGGACAGTTCCAGTATCACGATGAGCTTGATTCTTGCTCTCCTCCTGCTGTTGTCCGCCTATTTTTCTGCGACGGAAACAGCCGTGACCTCCTTCAATAAGGCCCGGATGAAAAACCGCGCTGAAGAGGGGAATAAGCGAGCAAGGCTTGCCCTTCACCTTGTAGAGGAATATGACAAACTTCTCTCCTGCATCCTGATTGCAAACAACATCGTGAATCTCACAGCCGCAACCTTGGCTACGATCCTCTTTGTGCGCCATTTTCCTGTTTACGGGCCGACTATTTCCACCATCGTCCTCACCTGTTTGGTGCTGATTTTTGGTGAGATCACACCCAAGGCCCTGGCCAAAGATCAACCGGAGCGGTTTGCCATGTTTTCGGCTCCCATTCTTCGCGTGTTTCTTTTCCTCCTAACCCCGCTTAACGCATTTTTCAGACTTTTTTATCGGCTGGCCAAAAAGCTGGTCCGCAATTCTGAAAACGACGGGATCACAGAGGAAGAGCTTATCACCATGGTCACAGAGGCCGAACACGAAGGCGGGCTGGAACCACATGAAAGTCAGTTAATCCGCGCCGCCATTGAGTTTAACGATTTGGAGGTAGCAGAAATCCTCATTCCACGGGTGGATATCGTAGCTGTAGAGGCAAACGTCACCTCAGAAGAGCTGGCTGCTGCTTTTGCCGAGAGCGGTTACTCCCGTATCCCTGTCTACCAGGGCACCATTGATAATATTGTCGGCGTGATACATGAAAAGGACTTTTATGCCGCCCGCGCCCGCAATGTCCAGAGCTTTATTGAGCTGGCGGGCGAGGTGCTGTACACAACAGAAAATACTAAGATTTCCGTGCTCCTGCGTCTGTTGCAGCGAAGTAAAACTCATATGGCCATTGTGGTGGATGAATACGGCGGAACTCAGGGTCTGGTCACGCTGGAGGATATTCTGGAGGAATTGGTTGGGGAAATCTGGGACGAGCACGACGAGGTTCTGGAGGAATTTAAGGCCTTGGACGACGGAAGCTACCTTATCTCCTGCTCCGCCGACCTAGATGATCTTTTTGATCGCTTTTCCATACGCGGTGATCTCAGCGACTCCGCTTCCATCAGCGGCTGGGTGCTGGAACAGTTAGGCCAGGTTCCCGCTGAGGGTGATCATTTCATTTATGAAAATATGGACGTCACCATCACCCGGGTGGATAACCGCCGGGTTCTGGAAATACACGTGTCGCTACTTCCGGTAGAGTCTGAAGACTAACAAATATCAAACCCCTAGGTTTCTTCTGAAACCCAGGGGTTTTCGGCTCTTTTTCCCGATTTATTTGCTCTTTCTAATCGCCACTTCTTCCAGCAACTTTGCTTCGAAGGCTTCGTAATCCATAGCCCCTAAATCTTCACCAGAGCGTGCGCGAACCGCAACCTGTCCAGCCTCGGCTTCCTTATCGCCCAACACCAGCATATACGGCACTTTCTCTAGCTGAGCCTCACGGATCTTATAACCCACCTTTTCACTGCGATGGTCTACCTCTACGCGGAAGCCCATGTCGGACAGCTTTTTTGTGATTTCGTCGGCATAGTCCGCCGTACGGTCGGTAATGGGGAGTACCTTTACCTGAACAGGAGCCAGCCAGGTGGGGAATGCGCCGCCATAGTGCTCGGTTAGAATGCCAATGAAGCGCTCAATGGAGCCGAATACCACACGGTGGATCATCATGGGGCGGTGCTTCTCCCCGTCCGGCCCCACATATTCCAGCTCGAAACGTTCGGGCATCTGGCTGTCCAGCTGAACCGTTCCGCACTGCCAGGTCCGGCCAAGTGAATCCTCTAGATGGAAGTCCAGCTTGGGGCCGTAGAAGGCGCCGTCTCCCTCGTTAATCACATACTCCTTCCCCATGGACTCCAGGGCTGAGCGAAGGTGGTTTGTGGTCACTTCCCATTCCGCCTCGGTACCAATGTGATCCTCTGGCATTGTGGACAGCTCAATGTGATACTGGAAGCCAAAGAGGGAGTATACCTCATCAATCAGCCGCACTACGCCCTTGATCTCCTCTTCCACCTGGTCGGGAGTCATGAACAGATGAGCATCGTCCTGGTTAAAGCAGCGGACCCGCATGAGACCGTGGAGGGCGCCGGAGAGCTCATGGCGGTGCACCAGACCGATTTCTCCGCAGCGCAGGGGCAGATCACGGTAGGAATGGGGCTGAGACTTGTAGACCAGCATTCCGCCGGGGCAATTCATGGGCTTGAGCGCAAAGGCCGTCTCATCAATTGAGGTGGTGTACATGTTGTTCTTGTAATGGTCCCAATGACCGGAGCGATGCCACAGCTCCTGATTGAGAAGAATGGGAGTGGAAATCTCCACATAGCCGGCTCTGGTGTGAACCTCGCGCCAATACTCCAGAAGCTTATTCTTCAGCGCCATACCCTTTGGTAGGAAGAAGGGGAAACCGGGGCCCTCATCCATAAAGAGGAACAGACCCAGCTCCTTGCCCAACTTCCGATGATCGCGCTTCTTGGCCTCCTCAATCTTCTCTAGGTAAGCATCCAGCTCTTCCTTTTTGGGGAAGCTGGTACCGTACACCCGCTGAAGCATCTTGCGGCTGGAATCTCCCCGCCAATAGGCGCCGGTGGCAGATGTAAGCTTCATAGCGTTGCCCTTAATCCGGCCGGTGGAATCAACATGGGGGCCTGCGCAAAGATCTACAAACTCGCCCTGCTGATAGAAGGAAATCACTGCATCCTCGGGGAGATCCTGAATCAGCTCCACCTTGTAGGGCTCGTTTTTCTCCCCCATAAACTTAATAGCTTCCGCACGGGGCATCTCGAAACGTTCCAGCTTCAGCTTCTCCTTGGCAATTTTTCGCATCTCCTTCTCCAGATCCTCTAAAATCTCCGGAGTGATGGGAAAATCTACATCGAAGTCGTAATAAAAGCCGTTTTCAATGGACGGTCCGATGGCCAGTTTTGCTTCGGGATATAGGCGCTTCATGGCCTGGGCTAGGATATGGGAGCTGGTATGGCGGTAACTGTCCTTAAAAGACTGGTTTTCAAAGGTATACTGATTGTTTTCCATAATAATACTCCTCCTTGTGGGGTGAGCAAACAAAAACCCCACCCCTGAATTACATTTCAGGGGTGGGGTCATACGACTCCACGGTTCCACCCTGCTTGCGCCTTATTGCGAGATAAGGCGCCGCTTTCTTTCGCTATAACGGGCTGACCCGGCCCAGCCTACTTCATTCGGTGGGCAGCTCGGAAGGGGTTATGCCGCCGCTTCTGTAGAGCGCTTACAGCATATGCGCCCCTCTCTGTACAGTGCTCTACGGTTTCGTCTTCGTCTATGCTTTTCCTTTATGAGGGTACTATATCACCAAAAAAACCACCTGTCAAGGACATGGTTTCCCCTTTTTATGATGAGAAATATCCCGTTCTCCTTTGACATTATTCCGTTTAGGGCCTATAATAGCCGTCGGTGCCATGAATGTGGGAGAGGAGTAGATCGTCCATGCTGCAAAATTTTATAATTTCCCTGCAGGCGGTCCTCCCACTGTTTTTTATGATGATGATAGGGGCGCTGGTCCGGCGAAAGGGCTGGTTGAATCTTCCGGAGCTACCCCGCCTCAACGGCATGATTTTCAAGACGCTCTTCCCTTTCACGGTCTTTTCCAGTCTCTACGGAACGGATCTCACCCACTCACTGCATCCAGGACTGATTGCCTTTTCTGTGGGTGCCGTCCTGCTGACCATTCTTGTCTCTCTCTGGATTGTTCCTAAGCTTGAGCCCAATAACCGAAGCCGGGGCGCCATGATCCAAGGGATTTACCGAAGTAACTTCGTCCTTTTGGGCCTTCCGCTAGCGGCGAACCTTTATCCCGGCGCGGATCTTGGTATGCCAGCAATTATCATTGCGGTGCTGATTCCCGTCTATAATGTTATGGCAGTTATAATTTTGGAGTGCTACCGCGGTGAACGGCCCAGCCCTGGGCGGATTATACGCGGTGTCTTTACTAACCCGCTGATTCTGGGTTGTATCGCAGGTCTGCTTTGCATTCCCCTTGACCTCCCCAGAATATTGGATCAGACTATCTCCCAGCTTGGCGCAGCGGCTACCCCCATGGCCCTGATCCTTCTGGGCGCTTCTTTCCAGTTCCAACACAGCCCTCACCTGCGTCGCAACCTTCGCATTGTAACCTTTTGCCGGCTGCTTCTCGTTCCCGGAATTTTTCTTTCCCTCGCTGCACTATTAGGTTTTCGGGATATGGCTTTTGTCACCCTTCTGGGTGTGTTCAGCGCCCCCTGTGCGGTATCTTCCTTTACCATGGCAGAGCAGATGGACAGTGACGGAGAGCTTGCAGGCGCTGCGGTGGTGTATACATCCCTGTTCTCCTGCGCCACTATGTTCCTCTGGACATTTCTTTTTAAGCAGTTGGGTATGTTTTAATCTTTTACATCAAAGAACCGCCCGTGTTCTCATCAGAACATGGGCGGTTTTCTCTTTTTTCATTACTCCGACATGCTCTGGACGATGCCACGGTTGCAATCTACCGAAACAAATATACCATCGTGAAGATTTTTCGTGGCGGAAGTGGCACTTATGATCACTGCCTTGCCAATGCTTAGACCAACCACTGCAGCATGACTTCCCAGCCCCCCCTGTTCGGCCACCACAGCGGATGCATGATGGATATAGGGCAGCATCTCATTGGTGGTATAGGGTACTACCAAAACGTCACCAGGCTTAAACTTGGCCTTGATCTCCTCAAGATCTCGGCATACACACAGGTGCCCCTGTGCGTTCACAGTACCCACACCAACACCACTCACCAGACAGCTGCCCACTAGGTGCACCTTCATGATGTTTGTGGTGCCGGATATCCCGGCGGGCACTCCGGCTGTAACGATCACAATATCTCCGTCCTCCACCATGCCGTGTTCTTTGGCTGACTGAACGGAAAATTCGATCATTTCGTCAGTGCTCTCGGCGTATGGCATGAGGATGGGCGTGACCCCCCAGACAATCGCCAGCTGCCGCTGGGTTTCCTCTTTCATGACACAGGCAATGATGGGCTTTTCCGGTCGATACTTGCTGATGCGTCTTGCTGTCGAGCCGCTTTTGGTCACGGTAATGATAGCGCTGGCGTTGGTATCCGTTGCCGTTGTGCAGGCAGCGTGGGCTGTTGCACCGCTGATGCCTAAATGGGCATCGTTGGGTGTCTTCATCATCCGGGCCATGTAGTTGATATCCGTCTCTGTGCGATTGGCGATAGCCGCCATGGTGCGCACCACTTCAACCGGATACTTGCCCGCCGCGGTTTCACCAGAGAGCATGATAGCAGAGGAGCCGTCATAGACCGCATTGGCAACATCGGTAATTTCCGCTCGAGTGGGTCTGGGGTTGTTGATCATACTCTCCAGCATCTGGGTGGCGGTGATGACGGTTTTTCCATTCACCAGTGCCTGACGTATAATATCCTTTTGGATGACAGGAATTTCCGTAAAGTCAATTTCCACACCCATATCGCCCCGGGCGACCATTACCCCATCAGACACAGCCAAGATGGCGGAAATGTTGTCCACCCCCTCTTGATTCTCAATCTTGGCAATGATATGCATATGCCCATCATTTTCCTCGATGAAGCGGCGGATGTCCAGTATATCTTGCTCACTGCGGCAGAAGCTGGCTGCCACAAAGTCAAACCCTTCGCGGATGCCGAAGAGGAGGTCCTCCTTGTCCTGTTGACTGAGATATGGCATGGAGAGATGTACTCCTGGGACATTAACGCCCTTTCGATCTTTAATCGGCCCGCCATTTTCCACCCGACAAACGATTTCTGTATTAGAGATGCCGGTCACAGTCATGCGGATGAGGCCATCATCAAGCATAATGGTAGTACCCACGTTTACATCATGGGGAAGATCCTTATATGTGATACCGCAGATCTCGCGGGTACCCAAAATATCACGGGTGGTGAGGGTAAATTGCTGACCCGTCTCCAAGATCTCGCGGCCGTTTTCAAATTGACGTAGACGAATCTCTGGACCTTTGGTATCCAAAAGCGCCGCCACTGTGAGACCAAGCTCCTTTCGCAGGCGCTTTACCTCATCAAGACGTTTTTTATGGTCATCATGAGTGCCATGAGAAAAATTAAACCGCGCAACGTTCATACCGCTGCGCATCATATCCGCCAAGACTTCGTCTGATGCGGGACCTAAGGTGCAGATTATTTTGGTTTTCCTCATCCGTGCAATCCTCCTTTGATCAAAAGATATCCGATTGTTTCCAATTTCATGTTACACCGATTTCCAATTAGAGTAAAGATAATTTTATGCAACTTTTCTGTACTATACGCGTCTTTATAAATATGCTACACTATGGATATACTTTGGAGAATTATAATCTAAATCATCAGCCCGGCGTAATTGCACACGCCAGCCAAAGGTAAAGCCTAACACCATCGATGCCTATACTCTGACGCATTTCGGCATCTGACCAAGAACTATTCTGGAGGAATATTTATGAAACGATTTGGAGACTGGATTGCCCGACAGACCCGCAAAGTGTCCTTGGCCATCCTTCGCTTCCCCTTTACGGTATTGTGTCTTACCCTCACTGCGGCCCTGCTGTTTTACCTAATCTCTTTGGATACCACCCCTCCTCTGTGGGTGGAAAAATCCATTCTGGCCCTTGCTGTCGGTGTTCTTTTAGGAATACTGGCTCAGGTATCCATGGAGCGTTTTAGGTTGCAGGCCAAATGGAAGATAGGTATAAACACAGGTGCACTAGCCTTGACGTTGGCTTATCTGGCCCTTCTTTGGCCTGCGGCAGATATAGAAAACGTTATGGTTGTTCGCACCTTGGTGACCTGTTTCGCCATCCTTTGTGCCGTACTCTGGCTGCCCGCCTTCCGAGATGGTAATGATTTTAACCGACTGGCCCTCATTCATTTTAAATCCTTCTTCACCGCCTTACTCTATTCCGGCGTTCTCTTCGCTGGGTTGGCGGCAATTCTGTTCGCCGTGGATCAGCTCCTGTTCTCTATCTCCAGTGAAAGCTACGCATATGCAGCCGTTTTGGTCTGGGTGCTTTTTGCTCCCCTTTTTTATCTTTCGCAGCTTCCGCCCTTTGCCTTAAAAACAGAAGAAGATGCCGCTGTCACGACACAAAAGGAGCACTATACTCGCTTTTTGGAGGTTCTGATCTCCTACATCGCCATTCCTCTCTTCACCGCCTATACCCTAGTCCTGTTGGCATACATGGTGAAGATTCTAGTGACAAGAGTCTGGCCAATCGGCCTCTTGGGACCCATGGTGCTAATCTATTCCGCTGTGGGAATTGTACTGTTTGTGCTTGCTAGCCTGCCAGAAAATCATTCCGCCACTCTGTTTCGCCGGATTTTCCCCAAGGTTTGGATTCCTATCATCATAATGCAGATGATTTCTGTCTGGATTCGTCTGAATGCCTATGGCATCACGGAATCCCGATACTATGTGGCACTATTCGCTGTATTCTCCTTGGTCTCGGCGGTAATTTTAAGCCTGCGCCCAGTGAAGGCTAATCGGGTGATTGCCCTGCTTGCCGCTATATTCGCTTTGGTTTCCATTTTGCCCCCAGTGGATGCCTTTACCATGTCTCTCAGCAGCCAGACAAACCGGCTGGAGCAGTACCTGACGGATGCGAAGATCCTTTCAGATGGCCAGCTAACACCACAGCCCGAGGCTTCCGATAAGACCAAATTGGAGGTTACAAACATCTTGAATTATCTGCAGTACAACCACTCTTTGAGTCACCTCACCTGGCTGCCGGCGGATTTTAACATCTGGAACGATATGAAAGACACCTTTGGCTTTGAACCCACCTGGAGTATTCCCGGTGAGGATTATCCCAATTATTATTCTGTTTCACTTGACGCGGAGGTCCCCTTGGATATCGAGGGTTATGACAGAGCAGTCTTGATCTATTCCTATATTTACGCTAAGCCCGAACCCGAAGGAGAGGGAAATGTTCTCACCTATCCTATCTCCGTCAACGGAAAGGCGTGCACCCTGATGGTAGAGCGCATGTCCGGCTTTGATGTCTCCATCCGTTTGCTGGATGATGCCGATCAGGCTTTAGTGCAAACGGAGCTGCATCCCTATCTGGATGTGATTCTTGATCAGTATCCCGAAGGTGGCGTCCAGGCGCCCCAAGCCCTAACCTTTATGGCAAGCCAGGGCGACTACCAACTGAAAGTGGTATTCCAGAGCATTAACGCTACCATTGGCGGAGCCAATTCCGGCGCCGATTACAATGCCTATATTCTTGTAGACATTCCTTAATTCCGCCACGGTTTAAGGACCTCCTTTGCTTAGCTTTTTACGCTTTTTTCTGGAAAAGTCTTGAACCTCCCATGAAATGGTCGTAAAATAGAGGTGTCAGAAATCCTCAATAAATGACGAAAAGGGGGACCTCATTATGCCTTGGACACCGAATTTGACAGTTGGCGTCACAGAAATTGATGAACAGCACAAAACATGGTTTGACAAAGCGGAAAAGCTTTTTGAAGCAGGTCAAAAGAGACAGGCCGCCGAATATATTGGCGAACTCCTGAATTTCCTGGAAGACTACACCAAAAAGCACTTTTCTGATGAAGAGAAGTATATGCTAAGTATTGGTTATCCGGAATACGCCGCCCAAAAACAGGCTCATACCGCTTTTATTGCCCAGCTGGAGAAGATTAAAAAGGACTTTCAGGCTTCCGGCGGCAACTTTGCCGTGATTATGAGTGCCAATAAGCTGATTATTGATTGGCTCACCCAGCACATCTCCAATATGGAT
>JAGFXS010000135.1 GCA_017861415.1 Bacillota bacterium | reverse complement strand
ATAGAGAGCCCGCGCGGCAGCCAGCAGAGCCACGCTGTGTCCCCAAGGCTCGTGCTGAATACGTTCTGCCAGAAAACAAAGCTGCCGATGACTTAGCTGCTGCCAGCGAAGCTCTCCCGTCCATGCGGCTAGACGAACCAGTACCACGGCCGCCACGGCATTACCCGAGGGTAGTGCACCGTCAAAGGTCTCCTTTGGTCGGTGAATCAATTGCTCCCCTTCTCTGGAGTAAAGGGCAAAGCCTCCTGGCGTCTCATCCCAGAACCCCTCCAGCATCTTTTCCGTTATGCGGATAGCCTCCGTCAGATAGTCTACTTCGAATGTAGCGCGGTAGAGCTCCTGCAGGGAAAAGGCGTAAAAAGCATAGTCATCCAGCTGACCATGGTGGGCGGTCTCACCCTCCCGCCAGCGGAGCCGGAGTCCGCCGCTTTCATCGGTCATGTTGTCTCTGAGGAAGGCCTGCGCCTTCTTTGCAGCTTCCAGATAGGCTGGTCGCTCCAGTAACCAGCCGGCCCTGGCCAAGGCTGCGATCATCAGTGCATTCCAGGAAGTAAGCACCTTGTCGTCCTTATGCAGGCTGGTGCGCTTCAGCCGATAGTCGTAGAGCTTCTCCGTCATAGCCCGAATGCCGGAGTCGTCAGATTCATACTCCGGATTGTTCAGCAGATTGAGTATATTCTTCCCCTCAAAATTCCCTCCTTCGGTGACGCCAAACCACTGTCTGAACACCGCGCCTTCCGCCCTGCCCAGCACTTGGTCAATTTCCTCCGGGGAAAATACGTAGAACTTTCCCTCCACCCCGTCACTATCGGCATCCTGGGCACAGAAAAAGCCCCCCTGTGGATCGGTCAGCTCCCGGAGGACATAGTGAATGGTGCGCTCTGCCACTGTCCGGTAGAGGGGGCGGCGGGTGATATGGTGCGCCTCCAGATAGGTGAGGACTAAGAGGGCATTATCATAAAGCATCTTCTCAAAATGGGGCACCAGCCATTTTTCATCGGTGGAGTAGCGGGAAAATCCCCCGCCCAGATGGTCGAAGATACCCCCTCGGTACATTTGCGTCAGCGTATGCTCTGCCATATACCGGGCGGTCTGATCCTGCTCCAACAGGGAGTATTGGAGGAGAAACATGATCTGGTGGGGCGTGGGGAACTTTGGCGCGTGCCCAAAACCGCCCCACTGAGGATCAAACGCACGCTTCAAGGCTTCCGCTGTTCTGTGAAGCATAGCCTTCTCCATCTGCGTATCTTGCATCCCCTGTCCTTCCTGCTCCCGCAGCAAAGCAGTGATGTCCTCCCCCGCAGCCAAGAGGCCTTCCCGCCGGGAGCCCCACCGCTCCTTTACCGCCGTTAGCAGCTCCAGCAGCCCCATCCTGCCGTATGCGGCTTTTTTGGGCAGGTAGGTACCCGCCCAGAAGGGCTTCTGTTCGGGGGTCATCAGAATGGTGAGCGGCCAGCCCCCGCCCCCTGTGAGAGCCTGACATACCTGCATATATACGGCGTCCACATCCGGACGCTCCTCCCGATCTACCTTGACGGAGACAAAGTTCTGGTTCAGTACGTCTGCAACTTGAGTGTCCTCAAAGGACTCATGGGCCATCACATGGCACCAGTGGCAGGTACTGTAACCAATGCTCAAAAAGACCGGTTTATCCTCTGCAGACGCTTTTTGAAAGGCTTCCTCACCCCAGGCGTACCAATCCACCGGATTGGTGGCATGCTGCAGGAGATAGGGGGATTTTTCTTTACCGAGTCGGTTCATCATCTACCCTCCAATGGCTCTCAAAGCTGGCCTGCGGGCTTATTAGATCAAAGAGCAGGCGGTCTCCAACTTGGCAGGTATATTGTACCACACAAGACACGCTCTCGTGAATGGTGCGCGTCATGCTCCCCCGGTCCGGAGCGCGAAGAGGCTGACTGTTGGCCTTGAGCAGCTTGACACTCAGGGTCATCCGTCCCTGCCGGAGTACAATCGTATCATCGGCAAGGCGCAGCAGCCGCACGCCGCAATAGGTTGCGATGCGGTGCTCCTTTCCTTCCCAGAAAACAAACCCGATGCAACCCGTAAACCGGAGCCTTCCCAGGGGAATCTCCGCCACGGAAACCATCACGCTGCCCTCTTCCCAGGTGCACTGTGTCCACAGATAGCGCCGGGGGAAGGATACGCCCCGATCCCCCTCCATGTACCCTCTGCCATTGGCAAAGACATAGGGCCTGCCGTTGACTGTCAGGGTTCCGTCCACCCGATGAAGCAAGCTGAACACGCTATGACGGCACTCCATGAAGGGCACCGCGCAAAAGGGTCCCATGATGTCATAGGCCGGGGGCGTGAGAGGACCGAAGCGAAGCTCTCCCCGCAGACTGACCTCCCGAGAATCCGCATCCAGGCGGCAACCTGCCGGCGAAAAAGTGCAGCCTCCCAGACTCATTAATCGCGCTTTGTCATCGTATCGGAAGGCCCAATCCGGGAAAGGGATGTTCCAAGCAGCCTCATCGGTAATTACCTGGAGGGAGGCGGCACCCACTCCGGCAGCCCCTAAATGAAAGGCCGGAATCAGTGCCACCGTCTCCTGGCTGTTCTGCTGCTTGCAGTACCAGCCCTCAAAATAGCGACGGATCTTTCCCCCGCCGAAGATTTTACTCATTCTCCGTCTCCAGGGGTGTCTGGGCAGGATTATCCAATAGGTTCCCACGGAAATCAAAACGGGAGCCGTGGCAGGGGCAGTCCCAGCTTTTCTCGTCTGGATTCCATTCCAGCTGACAGCCCAAATGAGGACAGCGGGTGGATACCACATGGACGGTGTCTTCCTCATCCTTATAGACTCCCACCTTTTCCCCCTGCCAGTCCACAACACCGCCATGCCCCCTGGGGAGATCCTGTACATTTGTCTCAGGAATGGTGAAAACCCGTCTGCCGATGCCCTTCACAGCCTGCCCCATATCCGTGAGGAAGGTCTTTACAGAGGCGGTTGGGGTAAACCGATGAGGAGAAAACACCTCGGCGCAAGGATGTGATATGCCTGCAATCTGGTCGGAGATCAGTCGGGCGGACACCATGCTGCTGGTCATACCCCATTTGCCGAAGCCGGTGGCTACATACCAGTGGGGGGTGGCGGGCGAAAACTGCCCGATATAAGGAACCCCGTCCAGGGTCATACAGTCCTGGGCGGACCAATGAAATTCCTCGGTGCTGCCCGGATAATATTGCGCCGCCTTTTCTCGTAGGAGTGCGTATTTCCCCCCCGCGGAATTCTCCCCGGT
>JAGFXS010000134.1 GCA_017861415.1 Bacillota bacterium | reverse complement strand
GACTCTTTATACCAGAGTCCGGTCATGTAAAGGCCTTGGGGCGGAGCGGTTGGGCCGGCATCCGTCCGGTTGCGGCCCGCCAGGATGGCGGGGATATCTGCGGGGGCAAATTTCCCCTCAGCAGCGTAAACGCAGGAACCTACCATGGCTCTAGCCATATTATAAAGAAAACCATCGGCGCAGACACGACACTCAAGGAGATTTCCTTTACGACTGATGTCAAAATAATGAACGGTGCGAATGGTGGTACGAGTCTCAGTTCCAACGGATCGGACCGCGGCAAAGTCGTGGGTCCCCACAAAATAGGAGGCTGCCTCATGCATCACCATTTCATCGAGATGCTTGGGGTAAAACCAGACGCGGTTCACCAGAAAGGCGTCTCGAATTCTGGAGTTGAAAATGCGGTAGGTATACTCTTTTTTCAGGCAGGAGCCGATGGCGTTAAATTCTGCGGGCACCTCGCTGGCGCGGGTGACTACAATGTCCCCGGGAAGGCGGCTATTCACCGCCAGAGGAAGGCGCTCACAGGGGATGGTGGAGGTGGTTTGGAAATTGGCGATATAGACCTCGGCGTGAACGCCTGCATCTGTCCGGCCGCAGCCTGTGAGCTTTACCGGATGGCAGACAATTTGAGAAAGGGCTTCCTCTAAGGTCTCTGCCACGGTGACGTCCCGTTTTTGTACCTGCCAGCCGTGATAAGCGGTACCATCATACATTAATTTCAGGGCAATGTTTCGCATAAAATGCCTCACAACTGGTTCAAAATCCCAAAAAGCGTAGCAGAGTGGTCCCGGCGCAGAGAAGAATGCCTAAGATCAAAAGGAGGATGTCCCGAAGGGCAAAGCGAAGCTCCTTCAGGCGGGTGCGCTGGCCGCTTCCGGTATAACAGCGACAGTCCATGGCGATGGATAGCTCCTCCGCACGACGAAAGGCAGATATAAAGAGGGGAATCAGAATAGGGACCAAAGACTTCGCCCGGCGAATGATATTACCGCTTTCAAAATCGGCACCACGTGCCTTCTGAGCGGAGATGATCTTATCTGTTTCCTGAATCAGAGTGGGGATAAACCGCAGTGCGATGCCCATGATCATGGTAAAGTCGTGGACAGGCACCTTCAGAGCCTTTAAGGGACGCATGAGGTACTCCAGCCCGTCGGTGAGCATCAGGGGCGAAGTGGTATAGGTGAGGAGCAGGGTGGACAGGAGGAGCAAAATAATGCGCAGCATCATGTAGACGGCTTGTCGCACGCCTCCCGTGGTGATGTGAAAGATGCCCCAAGAGAGCAGTGCATCTCCACTTTGGGTGAAAAATAGATTCATCACCGCCGTAAAGAGCACAATGAGTAGAATGGGCTTTAGCCCCCTACGGAAGACGGAAAAACGCACGGTGGACAAGCGGATGCCAAGTATCAGCACCGCCATCACAGCGGCGTAGGAAATCGGGCCGTTGGCAATGAAGGTGGCGGCCACAAAAAAGAGGATAAAGATCAGCTTCGCCCTGGGGTCGAAGCGGTGGATGATGGAGTTGCCAGGAAAATACTGACCTAAGGTTATGTCACGCAACGCCAACTATATCTCCTCCTTTCCATGGAGAAGTGCTTGGAGGAAGGTGTCTTTGGCCTGCTCTACGGTGTATACGGCAGGATCCAGCGAGGCGCCCAAGGCGTGCAGTCGTGCAAAAACCCGGGCCATCTGGGGAACACCCAGGCCCAGCTCCACCAGCATGTCGCTGTGCGCAAACACCTCATGGGGAGAGCCGGATAAGGGAATCGTTCCATTATGAAAGACCACCAGGCGATCCGCCGTCCGGGCAATTTCCTCCATGGAGTGAGAGACAATAATTACCGTGGCCCCTTTAGCCTTATGATAGTTCTGGATGTTCTTTAGGATACTATCCACGCTTGCAGGATCCAAACCCGCTGTGGGCTCGTCCAAAACCAGAACCGATGGCTCCATGGCGATGACCCCGGCAATGGCTACCCGGCGCTTCTGCCCGCCGGAGAGCTCGAAAGGAGAGCGGTCCAGCTGGGCGGGAGCAAGATCCACGAACTCTGCGGCTGAGCGGACACGGCGGTCAACCTCCTCGGGAGGAAGGCCCATGTTCCGAGGGCCGAAGGCGATATCAGCGTAGACGGTCTCCTCAAAGAGCTGATATTCCGGGTACTGGAAAACCAGCCCCACCTGAAAGCGGATACTCCGGGTGAAGCTCGTGTCCTTCCACATGTCCTGCCCTTGAAATAAAATCCGCCCGGAGGTGGGTTTCAGCAGGCCGTTGAGGTGCTGAATCAGGGTGGACTTGCCGGAACCTGTCTGCCCGATGATCCCCAAAAACTCCCCCGGATAGATGGCAAGGTCGATTCCCGCCAGGGCAGTGTGTTCAAAGGGGGTACCCCGGCTGTAAATATGGGTGAGTTGTTCGGCGTAGATAATTGGTTCCAAAGAGATCCATCCCTTATTGAAGATTGAAGTGTGTCCCAATAGGACAAGAGGGTTAGGGTAGCATCTGCCGCAGCACCAGGGCACATTCTTCATCACTAATGGCATCTAGCGGCACCATAAGGCCCGCCCGGCGCAGCTCGTGAAGGAGTTGTACCGTGTCCGGTACGGACAGCCCCGCTTCCCGGAGCTTGTCCACCTGCTGGAAGACCTCCTTGGGGGGACCGTCGGCGATGATGTCCCCCTCGTTCATGACGATGACCCGGTCGGTCTCGGCGGCCTCGTCCATATGGTGGGTAATCAGGATGACCGTCATACCCTGCTCCCGGTTCAGGCGGCGGATGGTCTCCATAATCTCACGCCGGCCAACAGGATCCAGCATAGCGGTGGATTCATCCAAAACCAGACAGCGGGGCCGCATGGCGATCACACCGGCAATGGCTACCCGCTGCTTTTGTCCCCCGGAGAGAAGGTGAGGTGCGTGGAGCCGATAATCATACATGTTTACCATATGCAAGGCATCATCCACCCGCTGGCGGATCTCGACAGGGGGGATCCCCATGTTTTCCGGGGCAAAAGCCACGTCTTCTTCTACCACACTGGCGACAATCTGGTTATCAGGGTTCTGGAAGACCATGCCCACGGTGGAGCGTACGTCAAAAAGCCGATCTGGATCCGAAGTATCAATACCGTCCACCCAGATCTTACCCTCCGTGGGAAGGTGAATGGCGTTGAGGAGCTTAGACAAGGTGGATTTGCCGGAGCCGTTATGACCCAGAATCGCCACAAAGCTGCCCTCCTCAATCTCCAGAGAGAGGCCCTCTAATATGATGTTGG
>JAGFXS010000051.1 GCA_017861415.1 Bacillota bacterium | reverse complement strand
TGATAGTTTGAGAAAACTCAATCTGACTGTCTATATGTTCGGTGAAAGAATCGAAAACCCTGTTGATCACCCCATCATTATTCCCTCTATGAATGCTGTTGCGCTTACCTACGAGTTGGCCTCCCATCCTGACTATGAAAA
The DNA here is from genome assembly GCA_017861415.1 of Bacillota bacterium. Classification (GTDB taxonomy): domain Bacteria; phylum Bacillota; class Clostridia; order Oscillospirales; family Oscillospiraceae; genus Evtepia. The sequence goes on along the minus strand of JAGFXS010000051.1, from coordinate 9,002 downwards.
CATCATGACAGTGAATTCCCATTTAACGGGAGAGAAGATCAATCTATTTAATCACATCTTCCAAAGTACCGACAATCTAGTGCAAAAGGTAAAGCGGCAGAGAATGCTCGGTCAAAAATCCGCCTGTTGTTTCCAGCGCTGTGTGGGGCAGGATGCCCTTAATGCAGTTTATAGCACGGCCTATGAGGTGGATCAAAAGTATGGAACCAGTTATTTTGAAAATATTAAAAATTATGTTCTCCATGTGCAGAAGGAGGATCTGGTCAGCGACGGGGCTATGACAGACCCCAAAGGTGACCGCGGCCTGCCTCCCAGCAAGCAGGCCGACCCAGATCTTTACTTGCGGGTGGTGGAGCGGCGTGAGGACGGCATCGTTGTCAACGGGTGTAAGGCCCATCAGACAGGTATTGTCAATTCGCACGAGGTCCTTTGTATGCCTACCATTGCTATGAAGCCCGAGGATAAGGACTATGCGATCTCCTTTGCCGTACCTACAGACGCCCCCGGCGTGATCATCATCATGGGTAGGCAGTCCTGCGATACCAGAAAGCTGGAGGGCACCGAAATTGACGTGGGCAACAGTGAATATGGCGGACATGAGGCCCTCATTATCTTCGACCATGTCTTCGTGCCCAATGACCGCATTTTTTTAAACGGAGAAACAGAGTTTGCCGGTATGCTGGTGGAGCGCTTTGCTGGCCACCACAGGCCCAGCTATGCCTGTAAGGTAGGCGTGGGCGACGTGCTCATCGGCGCCAGTGCTCTAGCCGCAGACTATAACGGCATTAACAAGGCTGCCCACATAAAGGACAAGCTCATCGAGATGACCCACCTAAATGAAACCATTTATTCGTCAGCATTAGCCTGCTCCTATGAAGGGGTTGCCACACCTTCCGGCGCTTTTCTGATTGATCTGATGCTGGCAAACGTGTGCAAGCAAAACGTCACCAAGTTCCCGTATGAAATGGGGCGTCATGCTCAGGATATTGCCGGCGGCATTGTCGTCACCCAGCCTTCAGAGAAAGATTTCCGGAATAAAGAAATTGGTCACTATGTCGAAAAATATCTAAAGGGCGTGGCTTCCGTCCCCACGGAACATCGTATGCGCATTATGCGTCTAATCGAAAATATGACTCTTGGTTCCGGTGCCGTAGGCTACCTAACAGAATCCTTACACGGGGCAGGCTCACCTCAAGCCCAAAGAATTATGATTGCCAGACTAGGTAACTTTGAGGATAAAAAAGAGATGGCCAAGCATATTGCTAAAATCAAAAGTTAACTCTAACGCAAACAGGAAGCGGTCATATAAGGCCGCTTCCTGTCATTTTCTTAATTATCTGCTTAAATTCAGTTAATCTGACCATGCTAATGAGAGAACAAAAAAGGAGCACATACAATGAAGCAAAGACTTTTCCTTGCAGTGGAGCAGTGTTTACTGGAACAAGAGAAGCCCTCAGAATCCCTGAACGCCTTCCTGGAACAGGGAGCGTTCCTCGATTATCCTTTCCACATGCTGCAACGCCTCCAGGGCACCGAGCAATCTCCGGTTCATCACCCGGAGGGGAACGTATGGAATCATACCCTCTTGGTGGTGGACCAGGCTGCCAGCCGAAAAGAGGAGAGCACGGATCCCAGAGCCTTCATGTGGGCAGCACTACTGCACGATATCGGCAAGCCAGATGCCACAAAGATCCGAAAGGGAAGAATCACTGCTTATGACCATGACAAGATGGGGGCTGATCTTGCGCGGGAGTTTCTAGTTGCGTTTGACCCAGAACCAGCGTTCATAGACCGGGTTTTTTGGCTTGTCCGGTATCATATGCAACCTCTCTTTGTTATAAAGAATCTGCCCTATCAGGATATCGGAGGGATGAAAAAACATGTAAGCATCCGCGATATCGCCTTGCTGGGACTCTGCGACAGGCTGGGCAGAACGGACGCTCAGGAAGAACGAGAAGAACAGAACCTTGCTCTATTCTTGGATAGATGTTCGTCTTATCAGGTAAAAAATCCACTTGGTTGGAAGGACTAAAATAGTTTTACAACACATGCCAATTCAGCTTGCCCAACAATTGGAATAGCCTGCCGGTCTTCAACGCTGATGGCCAGTTCCGGAAAGTCATCCCAAGGATGAATATGTTCAGTAGTCATCTATCTTGCGTTTGAAAATGGAGATAATCCACCTGGTTGAACCATAGCTTTGTGCAGAAGCAACGGTACTCACCAATTCCCATCCCTGTTTACCCAACTCGGTTAATTCTCTTTCGTAAGTGTTCTGATTTACATTTCCACCAAACACGCCTTTTGCGTCAGTAAACAATGTTCGGTACTCAAACTGATCCACCCTTGCTCCTCCTATTACCAATTGAAACCGACAGCATTTATTTTAGTACTCATAACTCTACTTGTTCAAACGATTGTGATTCTGCCAGACCGCAAAACGCATTCCCTTCAGTTAACATCGGCTTTACGGCTAGCGGCGGAAATATCTAGAGCGCGGATGGCAGCAAAGGTTTCCTCGCTGATAACGTGCTCCATTCGGCAGGCATCCTGGGCCGCGATTTGGGGATCCACGCCCAATGCGACAAGCCATTCACAGAGGAAGGTGTGCCGTTCGTACATCCGCTGCGCAATCTCCCTCCCTAAATCCGTCAAGAGGATATGCCCTTCCCCGCTAACCTGGATATAGCCGTTTTCACGAAGCTTTTTCATCGCCACACTGACACTGGGCTTGGATACTTCCAGTTCAGCGGCAATATCCACCGAATGCACTTCACCTTTGCGCAGCCCTAGCATTAAGATAGCTTCCAGATAGTTTTCAGCAGATTCCTGAATTTTCAAGAAGACCACTCCTCCCAACTAAGTTATACGGACTCATTTTACCACTTACAAACCAAAAAGTCCAAATGAAATATCCTATTTCTCTAGGGTATTTGCCTCACACTTTACTTCTTGACAAATCCTTCTAAACCGAATAGAGTATACTTATAAAAGACAGGGGAGGTCCTTCGGACCTGAGAGGAAGTTTGGCTTCGACCCTTATACCTGATGCGGATCATGCCGCCGTAGGGAGTCATATTTGTTGACAGGCTTTGTAGACTGCAATCAGATATGATTGCAGTCTTTTTTGACTTATGAGAAAGGAGGTGCTTTTATGAAAGAAACTAAATGGTTAAACCGGTTACTACCCACTTCGGTTCTGCTGGGGTTGCTGCTGATCTGGGAGCTCGGTGTCCGTCTATCAGGAATACCACTGTATATCCTCCCCGCTCCAACCAAGATTCTGCGGGCTTTTTGTGCAGAGCTTCCCCTACTCCTGCGCCACAGCAGCATCACTCTGTCCGAAACAATTTTGGGCCTCACTCTGGCAATCATTCTAGCCATGTCCATCGCCATCCTGATGGATGCCTACCCCCCTGTTAGAAAAGCCATATATCCCCTTTTGGTAGTCACCCAGACTGTGCCTGTCATTGTTCTGGCCCCTATCTTTATCATTTACCTTGGCTTTGGTATGGCTCCTAAAATCCTCATAGTGGTACTCATGTGCTTTTTCCCCATTACCATTCCCTTTGCTGACGCCATGGGTGCCCAGGACATCCGGCGAATCCATCTGCTCTCTTCCATGGGAGCACCGAAACGCAAGGTCTACACCCTGGTGAAGATTCCAGGAGCCTTGCCCGCCTTTTTCTCAGGCCTGAAGGTGTCTGCCACCTACAGCATCTCTGGAGCCGTGGTGAGCGAATGGCTGTCCTCCAGCGCGGGCCTTGGCTACTACATGCTTCGGGTCAAAAACGGCTATATGCTGGACAAGGTATTTGCCAGCGTCCTCATGGTGGTGTTGCTATCCCTTCTGATGAACGGCGCTGTTAAGCTCCTCTCTCGTCTTATTTTGAAGCCCCCTGCACATACAAGGAGGTCATCTTCATGAAACGTTTTCTAATTCCCGCAATTCTCCTCGCCATCTTTTTGGCCGGCTGTACCGGACAGACTCCCTCGGCAGAAACTGAGAACACACCGGTAACCCTAGTGCTGGACTATGTCCCCAACACCAATCATACCGGCTTTTATGTGGCTCAGGAAAAGGGCTATTTCGCCGAAGAAGGACTGGATGTCAGCATCATCGAGCCTGCCGACGCTGCCGTCACCACCCTCATTGCCGCCGGACAAGGAACCTTTGGCATCAGTTATCAGGAGGACGTAACCTATGCCCTCTCCGCAGAGGATCCACTCCCCATCCGCGCCATTGCCACAATTATTCAGCACAACACCTCCGGCTTTGCCTCCTACCAGGAGAAGGGAATCACCCGTCCCGCCGACTTTGAAGGAAAAGTCTATGCCGGCTGGGGCTCTCCCTCGGAGGAAGCCGTGATCAAAGCAGTAATGACCGCAGATGGCGGAGATTTCGATAAGCTCACCGTGGTCACTTCCGACGGCTCCGGCTATGCTGCCCTGAAAGATCGGGTGGATATCATGTGGTTCTTCTGGGCCTGGGACGGGATAGCCTCCCAGCTGTCAGGTGTGCCTGTTAATTATATTGAACTGCGTCAGTTTGATCAGCGCCTGGATTACTACACCCCGGTGATCATCGCCAACAAAGAAACCCTTCAAAACCAGCCGGAACTGACTAAAAAATTCCTCCGTGCCACTGCCCGGGGCTATCAGTTCTGCATTGAAAATCCCCAGGAAGCAGCTGCCATCCTTCAGAGCCATGTTACCCAATACAACCTTGACATGCTGACCAAATCCCAAGAGTATCTCGCGAACAAATACATGGAGGACACCGACCGCTGGGGCGTCATGAAGGATTCTGTCTGGGCCAATTACACTGAATTCATGGTGGAAAACGGCCTGATTCAAGAGGCCATTGCCCCAGAGGATTGCTATACCAACGAATTTCTGCCAGAATAACGGCACTGCGCCACAATAAGGAGGCTGACCATGAAGCTATCGGCAGAAGGAATCTGCATCGGGTATCACGGCGAACCGATCCTGCGGGACTTTCATTTGCAGGTAAACGAGGGCGAATTTGTCTCTGTGGTGGGCCCCTCTGGTTGCGGGAAGTCTACCCTACTCAATCTCATTGCCGGCCTTCTCCCCCGGGAGGGGGGGCAGGTTCTGGTGGATGGAACAGAAATCTCCGGAACCTCGACCCGTTTTTCCCTGATGCCTCAGGACGATCTTCTGCTCCCCTGGATGACAGTACTGGAAAATGTCTGCCTGTACGGTAAAGTGCACGGAGGATTAAAGTCTCTTCAGTGGCGAGCGCTGGAAAACCTAGCTACCTTTGGCCTTAACGGTTATGAAAACCGTTATCCCCATGAGCTTTCGGGGGGAATGCGCCAACGGGCGGCCTTCCTGCGCACCGCCCTTTGCCCGGCGGACATTCTCCTCTTGGATGAACCATTCGCCTCCCTAGATGTTATCACCCGGGAGGATCTTCAAGACTGGCTCCTGCAAATGCGACAAGAGCTGGGCCGTACAGTAGTGCTGGTCACCCATGACATAGATGAGGCCATCTATCTCTCCGACCGGGTGCTGGTCTTGGGTGGCCGCCCGGCCGAAATCCGATTGGAGCAGACGATCAAAACGCACGGGCGAAACCGCGCCTGGCTCTTCGCCCAGAGTGATTTGCGTCAGGCTCTCTACACCGCTCTAAAGGAGGGCCGGGATGATTTTTGACGCTCACACCCACCTCTATCAGGGCAAGCTTCCCTGCCAGAATGACTTCTACCAGCTGGCCTCCGCCTCCACCCCAGAAGAGTGCCGCACCCTGGATACTCTTCGCGCAAGGAATCCGCAGCTTTACTATTCCTGCGGCATCCACCCTTGGCAAAGTGAAGCAGTGCCAGCATCAGCCCTAATGCCTTGGCTGCCTAATGCCTGCGCCATAGGAGAGATCGGTATGGACAGTGTCTGGTGTTCCGTGGATTTGGCCGTACAGCGGCAGGCATTTCAGTCTCAGCTCAGTCTGGCGGCAAAACTTCAAAAGCCCGTCATCCTCCACACCAAAGGCTGCGAGCATGATGTGCTTGAGCATATCCAAGCTTTCCCCTTCCCTATTCTGGTTCACTGGTATTCCTGCAACGAACATGTGGAGGACTACATCAAAAAAGGATGCTACTTTACCATTGGTCCAGATTTACGGAGGAATCCCGCGGTGCAGCGTTTGGCGGCTCTGACCCCTCTAAACCGTCTCTTGGTAGAAAGCGATGGCGTAGAGGGCGTTTCATGGGCTCTTGGGCGGAAGGTATCCCTCACAGAGATAGTTAATGTGCTCCGGGGACTGATTGCTGATCTTTCACGGCTCCGGGATTTGCCCCCCAAAGCCATGGCGGAAATTCTATTTCGCAATGCATTGGCTTGTTTGAACGTAACACCTCCCGCCCATCCCGCTCCATTGCGCATTATGGCTCCTACTCTTTCTTAATAAAAAGCAGATTCCATAAAAATAGCTCTCGTTTTCTGGATATTTTTGTGTTAGAATGTCTTCATTGATATGCAGACATGCTGGGTTATTTTGTAAAATATCCTGAAGGAGTTGTGATCCCATGATGGTCAGCTATGGTTCAATTTCCTGCGAGGTAGAGAACTTTATTGCAACAGTTACCATTGACCGCGCCCCCGTCAATGCCCTCAACGATAAACTAATGGATGAACTTAGCACCTGCTTTGTGGATTTATCCGAGCGGAATGATGTCCGCTGTGTGATCATCACCGGCGCGGGGCGTTCCTTTGTTGCCGGCGCAGATATCTCTGAGTTTGTTGGTATTAGCGGAAAGACTTTTCAGCGGCTTTCTCTTAAGGGCCATCAGATTTTCAATCAGATTGAGAGCTTTCCCGCCCCCGCCATTGCTGCCATCAATGGTTTCGCGCTGGGTGCGGGTCTGGAATTGGCTCTTTCCTGCGATATACGTATTGCCTCGGAAAAGGCTAAGCTTGGCCTGCCGGAGGCTTCCCTGGGTATTATCCCCGGTTATGGCGGCACGGCTCGTTTGGCAAAGATGATCAACATCGGACAGGCCAAGTATATGATCTATACCTCCGAACATATTGATGCCCATAGAGCCTACGAGATCGGCCTGGTTCAGGAGGTAGTCCCTCCGGAGGAATTATTACCTCGGGTCCGTGCCATCGCGGAGAAGATTATTGTTAACGCCCCCATCGCCATTCAAGAAGCAAAGAATGTCATCAATACCGCCCGTGGCGCTTCCATGGCGGAAACTCTGGCCCTGGAAAATGAAGCGGAGCGACGCGCTGCCAGCAGTGAGGACAAGGAAGAAGGCGTAGCCGCTTTCCTGGAAAAACGCTCTCCTCAGTTTCACAACAAATAATCAATGTTTATCTCCTTATCTAAGGGAACATGAGTGCGCCGCTCAGCCGAAACTTTCCAGGGTCCGGCTAAGTAGCGTACTTTTGCTTTTTTTACTCTTAACAGTTAACTTTTTTATGAAAAGAATTAACTTATGATTGACTATGACGTTGCGTGATGGTTTATCCTATGTCTTGTAAGGGAGGCGAAGCCAATGACCGTCAACGAAGTATCGGAGCTTACGGGTGTCAGCGTGCGCACACTACATCACTACGATGCCATTTCCCTCCTCTCTCCTCGTCGGAACAGGGGAAACGGCTACCGTGAGTATGGAGATACGGATTTGGATAAGCTGCAGCAAATCCTATTCTTTAAAGAATGCGGGTTCTCCCTTGCAAAAATTAAGGAACTCCTGAATCGGCCGGATTTTGACCGGACAAGGGCTTTCACTCTGCAAAAAAAGTATCTTATACATGAGCAAAAACGCATAAATACTATGCTGGAAAACCTCGAACAATCATTGAAGCACCTGAAAGGAGACTTTACAATGAGTCAGAAAGACAAGTTTATGGGCTTTGACCTGACATGCAATCCCTACGAGGTTGAGGCGCGCCAGCTCTGGGGCAACCAGGCTGTGGACAATAGCAACGCCCACATTGCTTCCCTCTCTTACGATGAGCGCGGAGCCGTTGCAAAGAGTATGGATGACCTGTTCTCCCAACTGTCTAAATACGTTCATGAATCTCCTGACTCCCCTGCCGTTCAAGCCGCTATGACGGATATGTATGGCTTTTTCAATAGAAATTTCGGTCACCAATACTCACTAGATGCCTTTGCTGGTCTTGGTGAACTGTACATCTCTGACCAACGCTTTACCGAAAATATCGACCAATATGCCCCGGGCCTTTCCGCCTTTCTTGCCAAGGCCATGAGGCATTTTGCAGATTGTCAGAGGTGATAGGAACTGCCAGGGTATTCTTCTATGCTCGGAGCTTTATAACTCTGGACCCTAATTTGGATGATGATCGAAATCTGACAGGATCCTTAGCCCAGGCACTACAATTCTCTGCCCGGTTTGAAACAAATGGGGCGGCCCTTCAGGGTAGCTTTTTACGGCATCGATGCAGAATCTTTGGCAGTAACCAAACGTAGTTATGAAAAACACTTTAAACATAGAAAGGATGTAGCAACATGGGGAACACAGTGGTGGTATATAAGTCACATTATGGTTTTACCCAGCAATATGCCCAGTGGATTGCGGAAGATCTAGGCGCTGAGCTGAGAGAGACATCCCAAACCAAACCTGCCGATTTAAAGAACTATGACGCAATTATCTTTGGTGGCGGTCTTTACGCGGGGGGCGTCAGCGGCATTTCACTGCTGACTAAGTCCTATCCTGGCATCATGGATAAAGCGCTTTTCCTGTTTACTGTCGGCGCTGCAGATGTTACGGACGAACGCAACATCCGCAACATTCGAACAGGATTGAGCAAAACACTCACGTCTGAAATGCAAAGCAAGATTCAAATTTTTCACCTCCGGGGTGGCATGGATTACACGAAAATGAGTCTTGTTCATCGCACCATGATGTCCATGATGATCAGTACCCTGAAAAAGAAACCGGAATGTGATCGAAATAGCGAAGAGCAGACCATGCTGGATACTTATGGACAGAGAGTTGACTTCACGGACC
>JAGFXS010000133.1 GCA_017861415.1 Bacillota bacterium | reverse complement strand
GGGGAGTGGGTGGCGTCCACCTCGTCCTTCCGGTAGACTCTGCCGGGAGAGATGATACGGATGGGCAGGGGCCTAGTCTCCATAGCGCGGACCTGCATGGGCGAGGTTTGGCTACGGAGCATGACACGGCTGTCCTTGTCAAAATAGAAAGTGTCGGACCAGTCCCGGGAAGGGTGGCCCTCCTCGGCGTTGAGCTTGTCAAAGTTATACTCCGCCAGCTCAATTTCCGGGCCGTCTAAGGACTCAAAACCCATGCCAACAAAGATTTCCTTCATTTCATTCAGTACCACATACATGGGGTGCTGATGGCCCAGCCGGGGCGCCTTGCCGGGAATGGTGACATCCAGGGTTTCTCGGGAGAGGCGAAGATCCAGAGCGGCTTCCTCCAGCTTTTTTTTCTGCGCCTCCAACTTCTGGGTGAGGGCTTCCCGGACATCATTAGCCAGTTGGCCGATAATGGGCCGATCCTCGGCAGAGAGGGCGCCCATCTGCTTGAGGAGGGCGGTGAGCTCGCCCTTCTTGCCTAGATATTTTACCCGCAGGGTGTCCAGTGCTGTCCCGTCAGCTGCGGCTTCCAAGGCTTCCAATGCCGAAGCTTTGATTTGTTCCAACGTATCTCTCATTGGGCATTCACTCCTTATAGACTTCATTTGGGGACAAAAAAAGCCTTTCCTCCCCGTAATCAGGGACGAAAGGCAAAACTTCCGCGGTACCACCCGTCATTCGTGCCCATTAGAGCACGCGCTTATGTGTCCGATAACGAGGACAAAACCGCCGGCGTCTTTCCTCGCCAGAACTCCCGGGCGAACCAAGCAGCAGCATCGGGGCGGCTCTCAGCCGGTGGCCAGCCCTCTCTGCACAATGCGAACCCTGCTATTTTCCCGATCATCGTTTTTGAATCTAAAAGTCTTTATATCACAAAAAAAGTTGAAATGCAAGAGGGAAAACCCTATAATAAATACCATGATCGAATAAGGGAGGGCAGTCTCATGATAGAAGTCACCGAAAAACTGGTGAGAGACTGGCTTTTGCCCCGAGAGCGAAATGCCCATAAGGGCGATTTCGGAAAAGTTCACATCCTAGCGGGAAGTGTGGGATATACGGGGGCGCCCTATTTTGCGGCGCAGGGAGCGGCACGCTCTGGTGCTGGTCTGGTATTTCTCCATGTGTCTCCCGATATCTGGCCGGTGCTGGCGGTGAAATGTAACGAGGTGATGGTCAGCCCTGCAGGATCGGAGGATGAGGCCACCCTTCTAAATGACATGGACAGCGGAAACGCAGTGCTAATAGGGCCGGGCCTTGGCAGATCGCAGGAGAAGGATGCCCGCACAAGGATGCTGGTACAGGAGCTAATACAGCCTCTGGTTTTGGATGCTGACGGCATAAATGCTGTGGCGGGGCATATCCATGTACTGGAAGCCAGACGCGGCAGGGTGACGGTACTCACCCCCCATGAGGGAGAATTCTCCCGCCTGTTAGATGGCGCGCCCATAACCGATCGGGCGCGTCAGGCGGAGGACTTCGCCCGCATGACGGGCTGCATTCTGGTGCTAAAGGGACATCGAACCGTCACGGCCTTTCCAGACGGGCACCTGTTTGTCAATACCACGGGGAATCCCGGGATGGCGAAGGGTGGCAGCGGGGATGTGCTGGCGGGCATGATGGTGTCTCTGTTGGCGCAGGGGCTCAAACCGGAGCGTGCTGTGCCTCTGGCGGTCTGGCTTCACGGCAGGGCCGGGGATCTGTGCGCCCGGGATTTGGGGGAGCACGGCATGATCCCTACCGATCTCATGGAACGGATCCCCCTTGCCCTGTCGAGTCTGTGAAACGGAGGGAACTGCCTTGCGTGCAATGCTTTATTGCACACCAATGATACTGCTTATGCTGGCTCTCGGAGGCTGCGGCGGAAACGGGAAGAACTCAGAAGAGGCCATGGCGTTGGAGATCCGGACAGATTACCTGGCAATGACCGCTTGCTCCGGTACAGCAGAGATCCGCGCGGACTACGGCCAGCGGGTCTACGACTACACCATCGACTTTACTTGGCAGAAGGACGGCGACATGGTTCTGACCATTACTCAGCCTGAGGAAGTTGCCGGCGTCACCGCCATCCTCCATCAGGGTGAAACCCTGCTTCAGTATGAGGATGTGCGTCTGGAGACGGGGCCAGTATCACCGGAAGGGCTCTCACCGGTGGACAGTATACCGGCTTTTCTGGAGTATGTCCGGAGTGGAAGTATCACCCAGTGCGGCAGTGAGTTGTTGGATACCGTGGAGGCTCTGCGGATCCAATGCGGAGATCCGGAAGCGGCGATGGGCAGCGGGACAGAGGCGATACTGTGGTTTGACAAGGAGACCCATGCCCTCATTCAAGGAGAGCTGCGGTCTGATGGATTTGCCGTCATTCAATGTAAATTTACTGCATTTACGAAAGAATAACCATCTAGTAAGGAGCGAGATCCATGGAGGAACGACAAAGGCGAGCCTGGGCGGAGGTGTCCCTGGATAACCTGGAAAGCAATTACCGGGCGATACGGGAGCTACTGCCCTCAGGCTGCCGATTTATGGGAATGGTTAAATCTGATGCCTATGGACATGGGGCCCTGCCTGTGGCCCGGGCCTTATCCCGTTTGAGTGCGGACTATCTGGGGGTGGCCTGTCTGGACGAGGCGCTGGAGCTGCGGCGCGGGGAGATCACCTTGCCCATTCTGATTTTAGGTGGGACGGATCCCCGGTATGTGCCGGAACTGCTGGAGCATGGGCTGACCCAAGCTGTGTATGATCTGGAGATGGCTCGGATACTGAGCGAGGAGGCCCGAAAGGCAGGGGGAGAGCTTGTGGTCCACCTGAAGGCGGATACCGGCATGTCCCGGCTGGGTTTCCTCTGCGATGAGGAGCATCTGGCTGTGAGCGCCGAGGCCATGGCGGAGGCATATCGCCTCCCGGGACTTCGCGCGGAAGGTATTTTTACGCATTTTGCTGATTCCGACGAGGATGAGGACTATACGGCTTTGCAGTTTACTCGGTTTCTGGATCTTTTGGACAAGCTGGAGAAGGATGGTTGCACCTTCGCCATACGACACTGTGCCAACAGTGGGGCGACTCTGCGGTTTCCTTTTGCCCATCTGGATATGGTGCGGCCTGGCATAGCTCTCTATGGTTATTATCCGGGGCCGGATATGGAAGAGCTTTGTCCCTTGCGCCCGGTGATGTCGTTGTTTACAAAGGTCGCTTCGGTAAAGACGCTTCCTGCGGGCACCAGTGTCAGCTACGGGAGAACCCATACGTTGACAGAGGCCCGCCGCCTAGCGGTGGTTTCCATCGGGTATGGGGACGGCTTTTTCCGAGGGTACTCCAACCG
>JAGFXS010000132.1 GCA_017861415.1 Bacillota bacterium | reverse complement strand
TCTGAGGAAGTCCCCAGGTGCCAAAAGAGGTAAGCAGAATGACGAAGAGAAGGCTTAGGGGTGCAGGGCCGAAGAAGGAGGTGAAAATACCCGGCATGGTAGAAACGGCAGGATCCGAGACGGCAGAGAGGCTTGCCAGGGCGGCCATAAATCCCCCATGGGTTTTGAGAACGGCCGCCACAATGGCGAAGATGCTTACCAGCATCACTAGGCCTTGGATAAAGTCGTTGATGGCGGTAGCCATGTAGCCGCCCAGGGTAACATAGATCGCGGTGAGACAGGACATGATGAGGATGCAGGCGATATAGTCGATGTGAAAGGCCATGCCGAAGAGCCTGGAAAGACCGTTGTAGAGGGATGCAGTATAAGGAATGAGGAACACGAAGATGATGACGGAGGCACCGATTTTGAGGGAGCGGCTTTCAAAGCGGGCGGAAAAAAACTGAGGCATGGTGGCGGCGCCAAAATGCTGGGTAATGACGCGGGTGCGCCTGCCAAGCACCGCCCAAGCCAGCAGAGCGCCGATAATGGCGTTGCCCAGGCCAATCCAAGTGGCAGCGATGCCGTACTTCCAGCCAAACTGACCGGCATAGCCCACAAAAATAACGGCGGAAAAGTAGGAAGTGCCAAAGGAAAAGGCGGAAAACCAAGGGCCGACATTCCGCCCGCCTAACACAAAACCGTGGACGCTGGTGGCATGCCGTCTACAATAGATGCCAACAGCGATCAACACGGAAAAATAAACAATGAGCATAACAAATTTCATGTAAGCCAAGCCTCATTTCTCTTTCTCTTTAATGCTTTCTAACTTTAACAGGAAAAAGCCTTAAAGTCAAGAGCTATCCGTATTCTTTCCAGCCATGGCATCGAAATTCATGCCGCAGAAGCACCCACGGCGCGAAAACACCGACACGGACGGAAGACTCCGTCCATGCCGGTGTAGGTTTTGATGCTTGAAGGATAAGGGGGATCAGCTTTTGGTAGCCCAGGTGTTGGTGGCTAGGGCTTTGAGGTAGGCGTTGATGAAGCCATCCAAGTCCCCGTCCATGACGTTGCCGACGTTTCCGGTTTCATAGGCGGTGCGGGTATCTTTTACCAGAGTGTAGGGCATAAAGACATAGGAGCGGATCTGGCTGCCCCATTCGATTTTCAGCTGCACACCCTTGATATCAGAGACTTTATCCAGATGCTCTTGGGTTTTGATTTGGATGAGCTTGGAACGGAGCATTTTCATACAGTTGTCGCGGTTTTGGAACTGGCTGCGTTCTGTCTGGGAGGAGACGGTGACGCCGGTGGGTTTGTGGATCAAGCGAACGGCGGAGGATGTTTTATTGACGTGCTGCCCGCCTGCGCCAGAGGAGCGGAACACCTGCATCTCGATATCCTCGGGGCGGATATCCACCTCCACATCGTCGGGGATTTCGGGCATAACCTCTAGTGCGGAGAAGGAGGTGTGGCGGCGGGACTGAGAGTCGAAGGGGGAGACACGAACCAAGCGATGGACGCCGTGCTCGCCCTTTAGATAGCCATAGACGTTTTCTCCCTCGATGATGATGGTGGCACTTTTCAGGCCGGCTTCATCGCCGTCTAAGTAGTCTACAACCTTATAGGAGAAGCCGTGGCGCTCTGCCCAGCGGGTGTACATGCGGTAGAGCATCTGGGCCCAATCCTGGGCTTCGGTGCCGCCGGCGCCGGCATGGAAGGTCAAAATAGCGTTGGTGTTATCATATTCACCCGTAAGGAGGGTTTGCAGGCGGGCTTTTTCCAGGTTGTCCAGAAGGGCGGCAAACTCAGACTCCAACTCGGGAAGAATGCTTGCGTCATCTTCTTCATTGCCGATATCACAGAGAACCATCAGATCCTCCCACTGTGTGCGGCGCTTGGCCTGAGACTCCAGCTTGTCCCGCAGGATCTTCATCCGCTGAAGAACCTTTTGGGAGTTGTCCAGGTCATCCCAGAAGCCGTCGGCAGCGGACTCAGCTTCCAAAAGATCTAGCTCCTGGGTGGCGGCCTCAAGATTGAGGGCCAGCTCAAGCTCCTTCAATTCAGGGATGAGATTATTAAGCTTTACCTTATATTCATCAAACTGCAGCATGATTATGTTCACTCTCATTCTTTACAGATTAGCCACATTATTATATATGACTTCCACCGGTCTGTAAAGAGCAACCCGATGGGCGGGAATCCCCATTGGGATCGCCCGCTCAGCGGTCACTGGGGAGGAGAATGTCCGTCTCCCAAAGAAATACAAGGTCATCCACATCTTCGGGCACCTTATCGGTGGGGAATATGGAGTAGGGCTCCTGCTCGATCACCATGGTTATGAGGCCTCCTTTGCCATTGGATATACAGATCAGTATATGCAAAAGGGTATGAGGTATGTGCACGGTTTTTGTCTTGCGGAGAAAGAAACAGGAAAACAGGGGGAATTAGGGGCAATTGTCCGCGATGAGAGGACATTTTGAAATTGTCAAATAAAGAGGGAGAATAAAAAAGATAAAAGTAAAGAATACCCTTGACATGGGGTGCCGATTGTGTTAGATTGTTAGAGCACCTTATGAAGGTTGGCATTGACCGGAATGCCGGAGTGGCGGAATTGGCAGACGCCCGGGACTTAAAATCCCGTGGGAGAAATCCCGTGCCGGTTCGACCCCGGTCTCCGGCACCATATCGCGGAGTAGAGCAGTTGGTAGCTCGTCGGGCTCATAACCCGGAGGTCACAGGTTCGAGTCCTGTCTCCGCAACCATAAAACACCCTGAAATCAAACGATTTCAGGGTGTTTTTCTAACTTTTTGGAGTGGGCCAAAAAGTTTTGGCGCACATTTAGCGCACAGAGCGTTTTGGTGCACTGGATTGGACTGGCGCGAAAATCTCAGGGTAGCTTGTTCCGAAGAAGTGTATCCGCAATGCATTCCGAGGATCTGGCATCTGCTTGATTTAGCACGTGACCGTATATATTTAAGGTCGTACTGGTCATGGAGTGGCCCAGTCGCTTAGAGATGGATAAAATGTCAGTGCCGCTATTAATCAGGATACTGGCCATGGAGTGACGAAAAGCATGGGGATTGATATGGGGAAGCCCATGACGCTCGCTAAATTGTTTCAGCAAACCGTTGACGCTATCTGGATGCATGGGTATGCCAGTTTCTCTTGTGAAAACATAATCAGTTTCTTGCCAGCGATCTCCGACTACAAGACGTATCTGCTCTTGTTCTTTTCTAAGTTCTATTAGGAGAGCAACGGTTTCGGGTGGGATATTGATAGATCGCTGACTTTCTGATGTTTTCGGAGTATCCGTGTACACACCGCTATCCGAGGCCAATAATGTTTCACAGATTAGGAGGATTCCATGATCGAGATTAACGT